>NZ_LEKF01000020.1:0-120474 GCF_001029595.1 Pseudomonas sp. ARP3 | reverse complement strand
GCGAAGAAAAAGCTCGAATAGTCACTGAGCTGAGACAAGACTTTCCGCTGGCGGACCTGCTCAAACTGCTAGGGCTGGCGCGAAGCACGTACTACTACCAACTCAAGGTCATGGGCGTTGCGGACCGCTTCGTCTCAGTCAAAGCCTCGATCCAGAGCCTTCAGGAAGAGCATAAAGGGCGCCTGGGCTACCGCCGTATGACGCTGGAACTGCGTAAAGAAAGACTACAGATCAACGGCAAAACGGTACGACGATTGATGGGAGCGTTGGGGCTCAAATGCACGGTGCGACCCAAGAAATACAGAGCATATAAAGGGCCGATGGGAGAGATCTCACCCAATACCTTGGCTCGTCGGTTCGAAGCCGAGAAGCCGAATCAGAAATGGGTGACGGATGTCACCGAGTTCAAAGTGGCAGGTAAAAAGCTGTATCTGTCGCCGATCTTGGACTTATACAACGGAGAAATCGTGGCTTATCAGACCGCCATACGCCCCCAATATGCCCTGGTTGGCGACATGCTGGAGCGAGCGCTCGAGCGCCTGCCTGAGGGCGCTAAACCCATGCTGCACTCGGATCAAGGCTGGCACTATCGATACTCGAAGTATCGCGAGCGACTAGAACAGGCGGGGCTGGAACAAAGCATGTCACGCAAAGGAAACTGCTATGACAACGCTACGATGGAGAGCTTCTTCGGCACGTTGAAGTCAGAGTTTTACTACCGCGAAAGCTTCGACAGCGCGGCTCAGTTGCAGGCTGGACTGGATCAATACATCCATTACTACAACCATAAGCGAATCAAAACGAAGCTTGGCGGACTGAGCCCTGTAGAGTACAGAGCCCGTTCCGCTGTAGCCTAGACAATTACTGTCCAACTTTTGGGGCGCACTTCAGTATGTCAGTCAAAACATCCATGACTGATCCACCACTATCGGGAGCAAGCCCCCTCCCACATTTTGACCGCGTTTAACGCTTCAGATCAGCCGAACAACCACTTCCACAGCAGTACCAACACCACTACCGCCAGCACCGGCCGCGCAATGCGGTAAGCCTTCGGATGCTTGCGCTTCCACTGTTTGACCACACCGCTGAACTTGTCGCTGAAGGTCTTGCTCCAGGCATACGCCTGGTTGATCCCACCCACGCGCTCGTCGTCGAGGTTCTGCGGTGCGGTGGCGCGGCCCAGCTGTTTGCTGACCCAACGGTTGACGCGGGTCATCAGGCGGTTACTCAGCGGACGCTCGATGTCGCAGAACAGGATCACGCGGGTCTGCTCGGTCTCGTTCTTGACCCAATGCACATAGGTTTCGTCGAACATCACGTCTTCACCGTCGCGCCAGGCGTACACCTGGCCGTCGACGAAGATGCGGCAGTCGTCGGAATTGGGCGTGGACAAGCCCAAGTGATAGCGCAGGGAACCGGCGAACGGGTCGCGGTGCGGGTTAAGGTGGCTGCCGCCCGGCAACAGCGCGAACATCGCGCCCTTGACGTTGGGGATGCTACTCACCAGCGCCACGGTCTTCGGGCACAGCGCCTCGGCCGACGGCAGGGGCTTGTCGTACCACTTGAGGTAGAAACGCTTCCAGCCCTTTTTGAAGAACGAACCGAAACCGGCGTCGTTGTTCTTTTCGGCGGCGCGGATGTAACCCTCGTCGAACAGGTGCATGGCCTCTTCGCGGATCACTTCCCAGTTGTCCTTGAGCACATCCAGCTCCGGGAATTTGCTGCGGTCCAGGTACGGCTTGGACGGCACCGCCGAAAACAGGTACATCAAGGCGTTATACGGGGCGAACAGCGCCGAATGGTTGACGAACTGGCGCAACATCGGCAAACGCGCCTTGCCGCGCAGGTGCACGTACAGCGTGCTGCCGATAAACAACAGCAGCACCGACAGTTTGGCGGTCAGAGAAAAGGTCATGCGGCAACTCCTGGAAATAAGCGTCTGGCCGACAGCATCCCGTTGGAGGGATGCCAGACGTAACAGCCGGCCATGATAAACAGTTGCGCCATTATGCAGAAGGCCCGCACCGACCAGCTGACCTGCATCAAGCCTGGTTTTCCTGCTCAGTGAACAGATCGCTGAACAGCATGCTCGACAGGTAACGCTCACCGGAATCCGGCAGCACCACCACGATAGTCTTGCCTTGCATCTCCGGTTTCTGTGCCAGGCGCACCGCCACCGCCATCGCGGCGCCGCAGGAAATCCCGCACAAGATCCCCTCTTCCTGCATCAAACGCAGGGCCATGGCCTTGGATTCCTCGTCGCTCACCAGTTCCACGCGGTCGACCATCGACAGGTCGAGGTTCTTCGGCACGAACCCGGCGCCGATCCCCTGGATCTTGTGCGGGCTGGGCTTGACCTCTTCACCGGCCAGGGTCTGGGTGATCACCGGCGAACCGATCGGCTCGACCGCCACCGACAGAATCGGCTTGCCTTGGATATTTTTGATATAGCGCGACACGCCGGTGATGGTGCCACCAGTGCCCACGCCCGCCACCAGCACATCCACGGCGCCATCGGTGTCGTTCCAGATTTCCGGGCCGGTGGTTTTTTCGTGGATGGCCGGGTTGGCCGGGTTTTCGAACTGGGCCGGCATAAAGTACTGGGCCGGGTCGCTGGCGACGATCTCGCCGGCCTTCTCGATAGCGCCTTTCATGCCTTTGGCCGGCTCGGTCAGTACCAGCTCGGCGCCGAGGGCCTTGAGCACCTTGCGCCGTTCCAGGCTCATGGAGGCCGGCATGGTCAGCAGCAACTTGTAGCCACGGGCGGCGGCGACGAACGCCAGGCCGATGCCGGTGTTGCCGGAGGTGGGTTCGACGATGGTCATGCCCGGCTTGAGTTTGCCGCTGCTTTCGGCGTCCCAGATCATGTTTGCACCGATGCGGCACTTCACCGAGTAACCGGGGTTGCGCCCTTCGATCTTGGCCAGAATGGTCACGCCGCGCGGGGCGATGCGGTTGATCTGAACCAGGGGCGTATTACCGATGGAGTGCGCGTTATCTGCAAAAATGCGGCTCATGGCGGGTCCTATTGGGCGATGTGCGAAAGGCTTCAAGGGTATGCCGGGTCGTACTAGGCGTCCAGTCGGAGGAACGTTGAGGCCAGCGCGACAGTCCATCTGCTTACGAGCAAGGAGAACTGCCCCATGAAACGTCGCTACAGTTGGCCGCTATGGACCGTCGCCGGGTTGGTGGTGGTGCTGATCGCCCTGAACATCGCCCTGCCCTACCTGGTGCGCAATTACCTGAATGACAAGCTGGCCAATATGGGCGACTACCGCGGCGAAATCGCCGACGTGGACCTGGCCCTGTGGCGCGGCGCCTACCGCATCAACGGCTTGCAGATCGTCAAGGTGGACGGCAAGGTGCCGGTGCCGTTCGTCAAGGCGCCACTGATCGAGTTCGCGGTGAGCTGGCATTCGCTGTGGTACGACCATGCGGTCGTCGCCGAAGGCCACTTTGTGCGGCCGGAAATCAATTTTGTCGACGGCGGCGCCAACAAGCAGGCGTCCCAGACCGGTAAGGGCACCGACTGGCGCGAGCAACTGGGCAAGTTGCTGCCGATCACCCTCAACGAGGTGCGCATCGAAGACGGCAAGATCGCGTTCCATAACTTCAATTCCAAACCGGCGGTGAACATCAACGCCACCGGGGTCAATGCCAGCTTCTATAACCTGACCAATGTGGTCGACACCGAAGGCAGGCGCGATGCGCGCTTCGACGGTAAAGCACTGCTGCTGGGCCAGGCCCCGCTAGAAGCCAGTGCCACCTTCGACCCCTTGAGCAATTTCGAAGACTTCGAATTCCGCTTCCGCGCCCGCGACTTGCAGCTCAAGCGTATGAACGACTTTGCCTCGGCCTACGGCAAGTTCGATTTCAAGGCCGGCACTGGCGATCTGGTCATTGAGGCCCAGGCTGAAAAGGGCCAACTGAGCGGCTACATCAAGCCGTTGCTGCGGGATGTGGAAGTGTTCGACTGGCAGCAGGACGTGGAAAACAAAGACAAGAACATCTTCCGCTCGATCTGGGAGGCCGTGGTGGGCGCCAGCGAGACCGTGCTGAAGAACCAACGCAAAAACCAGTTCGCCACCCGCGTTGAACTGAGCGGCAGCGTGCATCAGCAAGATGTCAGCGCGTTCTGGGCCGTGGTGGCGATTTTGCGCAACGGCTTTATTCAGGCGTTCAACGCGCGCTATGAACAACCCAAGCCGAGCGCCGACTGAGCGCGCAGAGTGACCGGCCATTCAGAGACTGAATAACCCGTCTGCGTTCACAGTCGCCGGGGCCGCGCGGTATAGTCCGGGCATTGATGAATTCGAGGAAACACCGATGAAGTTCGAAGGCACCCAGGCCTACGTTGCCACCGATGACCTGAAACTGGCCGTCAACGCTGCCATCACCCTGGAGCGTCCGCTGCTGGTCAAGGGCGAGCCGGGCACCGGCAAGACCATGCTCGCTGAGCAACTGGCCGAATCCTTCGGCGCCAAGCTGATTACCTGGCACATCAAGTCCACCACCAAGGCCCACCAAGGCCTGTACGAGTACGACGCGGTCAGCCGCCTGCGCGACTCGCAGTTGGGCGTGGACAAGGTGCACGACGTGCGCAACTACCTGAAGAAAGGCAAGCTCTGGGAAGCCTTCGAGTCCGAGGAGCGCGTGATTCTGCTGATCGATGAAATCGACAAGGCCGACATCGAGTTCCCCAACGACCTGCTGCAAGAACTCGACAAGATGGAGTTCTACGTCTACGAAATCGACGAGACCATCAAGGCCAAAAAACGCCCGATCATCATCATTACCTCCAACAACGAAAAAGAGCTGCCGGACGCGTTCCTGCGCCGCTGCTTCTTCCACTACATCGCCTTTCCGGATCGCACCACCCTGCAAAAGATCGTCGATGTGCACTACCCCGACATCAAGAAAGACCTGGTCAGCGAAGCGCTGGACGTGTTCTTCGACGTGCGCAAAGTCCCCGGCCTGAAGAAAAAACCCTCCACTTCCGAACTGGTGGACTGGCTCAAGCTGCTGATGGCCGACAATATCGGCGAGGCGGTGCTGCGCGAGCGCGATCCGACCAAGGCCATTCCGCCATTGGCCGGCGCCCTGGTGAAGAACGAGCAGGACGTGCAGTTGCTGGAGCGTCTGGCGTTCATGAGCCGTCGCGGTAATCGCTGATGTTGCTCAACCTGTTCAATGAAATGCGCGCAGCCAAGGTGCCGGTGTCGGTGCGCGAATTGCTCGACCTGATCAACGCGCTCAAACAACGCGTGACCTTTGCCGACATGGACGAGTTTTACTACTTGGCCCGGGCGATCCTGGTCAAGGACGAGCGGCATTTCGACAAGTTCGACCGGGCCTTCGGCGCGTATTTCAACGGCCTGGAAAAACTCGATGATCACCTACAGGCGCTGATCCCCGAAGACTGGCTGCGCAAGGAATTCGAGCGTTCGCTCAGCGATGAAGAGCGTGCGCAGATCCAGTCCCTGGGCGGCCTCGACAAGCTGATCGAGGAATTCAAGAAGCGCCTGGAAGAACAGAAAGAACGCCACGCGGGCGGCAACAAGTGGATCGGCACCGGCGGCACCAGCCCGTTCGGTTCCGGCGGTTATAACCCGGAAGGCATTCGCGTCGGCGACGCCGGCAAGCGCCAGGGCAAGGCCGTCAAAGTCTGGGACCAGCGCGAATACAAAAACCTCGACGACCAGGTGGAACTGGGCACGCGCAACATCAAAGTGGCCCTGCGCCGCTTGCGCAAATTCGCGCGCCAAGGGGCGGCGGAAGAGCTGGATATCGACGGCACCATCGACCACACCGCCCGCGATGCCGGCTTGCTGAACATTCAGATGCGCCCGGAACGGCGCAACACCATCAAGCTGCTATTACTGTTCGATATCGGCGGCTCGATGGATGCCCATGTGAAGATCTGCGAAGAACTGTTCTCCGCGTGCAAGACCGAGTTCAAGCACCTGGAGTACTTTTACTTCCATAACTTCGTGTACGAGTCGGTGTGGAAAAACAACCAGCGCCGCACCTCGGAGCGCACCTCCACCCAGGACTTACTGCACAAGTACGGTGCCGACTACAAAGTGATTTTTATCGGCGACGCTTCGATGGCGCCGTACGAAATCACCCAGGCCGGCGGCAGCGTCGAGCACTGGAACGAAGAGCCCGGGTATGTGTGGATGCAACGCTTCATGGCCAAGTACAAGAAGCTGATCTGGATAAACCCATACCCTAAGGACACTTGGGGGTTTACGGCCTCCACCGGGATTGTGCGGGAGTTGGTGGAAGACCAGATGTACCCGCTGACGCTGCGCGGGCTGGAAGAAGGCATGCGCTACCTGTCCAAATAACACCAGATCCAATGTGGAGGCTTGCCCCCTGGTGCAATCTGCCTGCCCCTCTGTCACTGACGCGCCGTCATCGGGGGCAAGCCCCCTCCCACAGTTTGGAGGCGGCGCAAATGCTTTCTCCAAGTAATACCGACATCCAATGTGGGTGGGGCTTGCCCTCTTTAGCAGTCTGCCTGCCCATCTGCCACTGACGCGCCGTCATCGGGGGCAAGCCCCCTCCCACTGTTTGGAAGCGGCGCAGATACTTTCTCCAATTAATACAGACATCCAGTGTGGAAGGGGGCTTGCCCCCGATTCCGGTGGTGCAGTCACTGACGAATTGACTGACCTAACTCTATCGGGAGCAAGCCCGTCCCGCCGTTTGGAAGCGGCGCAAATACTCGATGTGCTGCCGATGCGCCGTTTCCTGCACCACCGGCGCCAATCGCACTTTCTGCCCCGGCAGACATTGCGCCAGCCTGGCCAAGGCCAAGGGTGTCAGCGCGCCCAACCGTGGATAGCCGCCGATAGTCTGGCGATCATTGAGCAGTACGATCGGCTGCCCATCCGGCGGCACTTGGATCGCCCCCAGCGGAATCCCTTCGGAGATCAACGACGGCCCCTGATACTGCAATGGCGTGCCCAGCAGGCGCATGCCCATGCGGTCGGCACGGCTGTCCAAGGCCCAGTCGGTGTTGAACGCATCGAACAGGCTCTGGCCGCTGAACTGGCCGATCTGCGCGCCGACAATCACGTCCAGTGAGCCGCCGGTTGGCAACGCCGGCTGACTCAACTCCTGCAGGGCACCGCCGGTTCCGGAATAGCTCAACCGACCGCCTGCGGCCAGTGCGTTGCCCAAGCCATCCACACCTCCGAGTGCTTCACGAACCACCGTCGCGCAACTGCCCAGCACCGCCGGTGCATCAAACCCGCCCGGCGCCGCCAGGTACGCCCGCGCACCGTCGATTGGCTGGGTAAAGCGCAGGCGCTGGCCCTTTTGCAGGACAAAACTGCGCCCAGGGCTGATGGCGCGCTCGTCGATATGCGCACCCAGATCTGCACCGGCCAGAGCCAGCAGGCAATAGTCCTCGGCCTTTACGGTGAAGCCGCCGAGGGTAATTTCCACCACCGCAGCGTTCAGCGCATTGCCCAGCAGCCAATTGGCCCAGGCCATCGACACCCAATCCAGCGCGCCGCCCTGGGTGACGCCCAAGTGGCGCACGCCAAAACGCCCGGCGTCCTGCAACAGGCAAAGCGGGGTGCTGGCCTCGATCGATAAGCGGCTCATGGCTGCGCCTCCAGCGGCGTGTCATCGCCACCCAAGCGGATAAATTCAGCGTGATCCACCGCCTGGAAACGCACAGTGTCGCCGGGCTGCATCAGGCTGTAGCCGTCGCGCTCGCGGTCGAAGAGTTTGGCTGGGGTGCGGCCGATCAGGTTCCAGCCGCCCGGCGACACCACCGGGTAGGCAGCGGTCTGCCGCTCGGCGATCCCAACACTGCCGGCCGCCACGCGTTTGCGCGGGGTGCTTAGGCGCGGAGTGGCGAGGGCTTCATCCACCAAGCCCATAAAAGCGAATCCGGGAGCAAAACCAAGGGCGAACACCTGGTATTCGTGGGCGCTGTGGCGGCGGATTACCTCGTCCACCGTCAAGCCGCTACGCTGGCTGAGCACGCTCAGTTCCGGGCCGACGCGCAGGTCGTACCACACCGGCAAAACATGGCACTGGCCGCTGCCCTGGGCCTGGGGTTGCAGGTCGGCGAGGGCTTGATCGATGCGCTGCCGCGCCTCGGCCGGGCTCAACGCGGTGAGGTCGTAATGCACCATCAGGGTGGTATAGGACGGCACCAGATCCACCAACGCCGTGCCGAAAGCGCTGCGCAATCGTTGGGTAGCGGCGAGCATCCACGGCATATTGGCTTCGGCGATCACGTCGAACAGACGCACCATCAGACAATCGATGGCCACCACTTCAATGCGTGGCTTCATGCTGACGTCAACGCCGCGCGGATACGTTGCACGGCGGCGATGGAACTGGCGTTGTCGCCATGGACGCACAAGGTATTGGCCTGCAATACCAGGGCGCTGCCATCGCTGGCGGTGAGCGGCTCGCCGCGAGCAATAGTCAGGGCTTGCTGGAGCACGGTGTCAGCGTCGTGATGCACTGCGCCCGGCAGTTGGCGCGATACCAGGTGGCCGTGGCTATCGTAAGCACGGTCGGCGAACGCTTCGAACCACAAGGTCAGGCCGTATTCGTCGCCCATCGCCTGGGCTGCGCTGTTATCACGGGTGGCCAGCAGCATCAACGGCAAGCTGGCATCGTAGGCCGCAATGGCCTGCATCACCGCGCGCAGTTGCGCGGGTTTGGCCATCATGTCGTTGTACAACGCACCGTGGGGTTTGACGTAGCTGACGCGGGCGCCCTGGGCACGGCAAACGCCATCGAGAGCGCCGATCTGGTAGTGCAACAGGTCCTGGATTTCTTCAGGGCTGTAAGCCATCGAGCGGCGACCGAACCCTTGGAGGTCCTGGTACGCCGGATGCGCACCGATTTGCACGCCATGCTTGAGCGCCAGGCTGACAGTCTTGCGCATGATGCTCGGGTCGCCGGCATGAAAGCCGCAGGCCACGTTGGCGCAATCGATGAACGGCATGACCTCGGCATCCAGGCCCATGGTCCAGTTGCCAAAGCTTTCGCCGATATCACAATTCAGTAGCAGGCGGCTCACGGTGGTCGCTCCTGTAGGCTTTGTTTTTTTGTAGTGTGGGATTTTTACCGTCGGACACGCAACTTGTCCTGACACCCCCACGCCGCTTATCGTGGAACGACTCGATTTTTGGCGCTCGCCCCGTGCGGCGTCCAACTAATAAAAACCGATCCAAGCATAAGAAAAAGTTGATCCCATGAATTTGAAGTTCCTCGAAACCTTCGTTTGGGTCGCCAGGCTCAAGAGCTTTCGCCTGACCGCCGAAAAGCTCTTTACCACCCAGGCGTCGATCTCCAGCCGCATCGCCGTGCTGGAAAGCGAACTGGGGGTGAAGCTTTTCCTGCGCGATTCCCGGGGGGTGAGCCTGACCCCGGAAGGCGTCAAGGTGCTCGACTATGCCGAGCAGATGATGGTGACCCTGCAAGGTTTGAAACAATCCCTGGAGACCACCAGCAGCAAGGTCGGACGGATTCGGATCGGCGCCATGGACACAGTGATCCACACCTGGCTCAGCCCGTTGGTGGCGGAATTGATGGACCATTTCCCGCTGGTGGAAATCGAATTGGTCGCCGATACCGCGCTGAACCTCAGCGATCAGCTGCAAAAAGGCTTTCTCGATCTGATCCTGCAAACCGACCTGCTGCGCCTGGAAACCGTGCGCAGCCTGGAACTGGGCAGCCACCCGATGGCCTGGATCGTCGCCAGCCAATCGATCTATAACCGTGACTATGCCTCCCTTGCCGACCTGGCCCAGGAACGCATCATTACTTATTCGAAAAATTCCCACCCGCACCAGGACGTGATCCGCCTGATGCAAGCCAATGGCGTTGCTGCGCCGCGTATGAACTGCGTGAACTCAGTGTCGGCGATCACCCGCCTGCTGCGCGACGGTTTCGGGATTGGCGCGCTGCCGCCGGTGCTGGTCGGCGAAGAACTGGCCCGCGGCGAACTGCTGATGCTGCCCATGGAACAACGTTTGCCGAACCTGCAAGTGGTGGTGTCGTGGCGCGTGGGCGTGGAGTTGGCGGAGGAGATCGTGGGGTTGTGCCAGAAAGTAGTGGCCCGGTATGCCGAGGAAGTCGGCGAAGAGCGGATGGTGCTGGCAACTTAATAAACCGGATATGAATGTGGGAGCGGGCTTGCCCGCGATAGCGTCAGTGACAGTTCGGCTGACTGATCCACTGCTATCGGGGGGCAAGCCCCCTCCCACACTTGATCGAGTTGGGCGTTAGAGCCCCTTGAGGTCCCGCTCTTCAATCGGCCGGCTCTGGCGCAGGCGCTTGCCGCCGAGCACGATCCAGTCGATCAAGCGGTACAGGCATTCCAGGCCGAACGACAACAGCATCGCCCCACCCAGGCCCCAGCCCATGGCTTCGGGGGTCAGCAGGATCTGGTAGCTGTAGCCGTTCCAGGTTTCCTGGCGGATATCCGGGTCCGCGGCCACCGCCACTTGCAGCGCGCGGATATACCAGGGGCCCTGCATGGCCTGGAATTGCTTGTCCAACGCCACTTGGCGATCGAGCAAAGCGCCCAGGCTGCTGGCATCGCTCTGGAACACCGGGTCATCGCTGGCACGGTAATGCTCGACCAGGGCGTGCATGTCCCCCTTGAAGAACTGCTGCGCCGTGGTTTCGAAGCCACGCAGGCTGGTCTGGGCCTCGATCAGGTGGGCTTCGACGCGCTTAGCGTAATCGCTGATAAACCCCGGCACTTGCACACCGACCAACAGGCCAATGGCAAACAGCACCAACCGCAGATAGCTGAGCAACATAGTCGATGTCCTTACTCGGTAATGCCCTGGCTGACGCATTCTCCGCGTCGCCATAGGCTCCATTGACCCGGTTCGTAGCGGGTCCAGTTTTCGTTGTCGGTCAGGGGTTCGGTGGCAATCACCGTGACCACGTCGTTGGGCGTGGTTTCGGCCTGAAAATCGACGATCACGTCGACATCTTTCAAGCGCGCCGGACCGAACGGTGCACGCCGGGTGATCTGGGCCAGCTTGGTCGAGCAATAGCAGAACAGCCAGTCGCCATCGCTGAGAAGGCAGTTGAAGACGCCTTTGCTGCGGTACTCGGCGCAGGCGGCGATCAGGTCCGGCAGCATTTGCTCGATGTCCACCGGCTCGGGGAAGGCTTCGCGCACGCGGTTGAGCAGATCGCAGAACGCCGCTTCGCTGTCGGTATCGCCCACCGGCCGGTAGAACGTGGCGCGTGGGGCGAAGTCCGCCAGTTGGCCGTTATGGGCAAAACACCAGTTGCGCCCCCACAGCTCGCGCACGAACGGGTGGGTATTGGCCAGGCTCACCTTGCCGACATTGGCCTGGCGGATATGGCCAATCACCACTTCGCTTTTGATGGGATAACGCTGCACCAGCAGGGCGACTTCCGATTCGCTGCTCGCGGCCGGGTCCTGAAACAAACGCAGGCCACGGCCTTCGTAGAACGCGATACCCCAACCGTCGCGGTGCGGCCCGGTGCGCCCGCCGCGCTGCATCAGCCCGGTAAAGCTGAACACGATATCGGTGGGGACGTTGGCACTCATGCCCAATAATTCACACATGCCAGGGCTCTCGCTGCAGGGCTTACAACGTTAAAGACGCGGTTCGACTCGCATACCGCTGACGGGCGCCGGACGCCGGAAAGGTTCGTCATCGTCCTGGTCTTCGGCGGCCAGGGCGGCGTCGGTGGCGGCCTTGCGCTCGCGGCGCGCCTTGGCGGCACGCTCGATGGGCCAGCGGATCAGCACGAACACCAGGTACACGCCGAACGCGATCATGGTGTACATGAACAAATCGGAGATGGCACGCCAGGCGTTATTGCCGACCTTGAGCACCAGGTCCATCGCCGTAATGGCCACGGCCGGCGCGAACTGGGTCTTGACCGGATCGACGATGGTCGGGCTGAACAACAGCACCGCCATCAGCAGTTGCAGCGGCTCGCGCAGCCAGCGCCAGATCCAGCGGGTCAGGCGCCACCACACCAACAGGCAGCCCAAAGCGGCGAAGGCGTAAAGGCCCCAAGCGGTCAGATAGTCGTTCTCGGTCATGGTGTCCATGGCAAGGTTGGCAAACAGGCGGCTATCATAACGGCTTTTGCGTGTCACGGCTGCAATGCCCGCCACCTTCCGCCAGACAGAGAGTGATCCATGCCGTCATCGACCCACATCACTGCCGCCCCGATTGCCCGCAAGGCCCCCGGCCAGGACCCGTACGCCTGGCTGCAAGAGCGTGACAGCGCCGAAGTGCTCGATTACCTCAAAGCCGAAAACGCCTGGCAGGAAGCCCAGCTCGCCGATCAAGCGGCCCTGCGCGAAAGCCTGTTCGACGAGATCAAGGGGCGCATCCTCGAAACCGACCTGTCCCTGCCCTCCCCCTGGGGCCCGTACCTGTATTACACGCGCACCACCGCCGGTGACGAATATGCGCGCCACTACCGCTGCCGTCGCCCCGCCGACGACAGCAACCAAGTGGATGAAGGCAGCGAAGAACTGCTGCTGGACCCGAACGTGCTGGCCAACGGCGGGTTCTTCTCCCTTGGCGCGTTCAGCATCAGCCCCGACCATCAGCGCCTGGCCTACAGCCTCGATACCAGTGGCGATGAGATCTACACCCTGTTCGTGAAGGAATTGGCCACCGACAAAGTCAGCGAACTGGAATTCGATCACTGCGACGGCAGCATGACCTGGGCCAACGACAGCCTGACCCTGTTCTTCGGCGAATTGGACGACACCCACCGCCCGCACAAGCTGTATCGCTATCGCCTGGATGGCACGGCGGCGCAGGAAGTGTTCCACGAGCCTGACGGACGGTTCTTCCTGCATTGCTACCGCTCAAGCTCCGAACGCCAGTTGCTGCTGGCGCTGGGCAGCAAGACCACCAGCGAAATCTGGGCGCTGGACGCCAACCAGCCGCACCTGGACTTCACCTGCGTGGCGCCACGGGTGGAGGATCACGAATACGATGTGGACCACGGCCAGCTCGATGGCCAGTGGACCTGGTTTATCCGCAGCAACCGCGACGGCATCAACTACGCGCTGTTCGTCGCCGCCGACACCGGCGAGGTGCCCACCGAAGCCGATTGGCACAACCTGATCCCGCACCGCGACGACGTGATGCTCGACGGCGTGAGCCTGAACGCCCGCGCCATGACCCTGAGCCTGCGCATCGGCGGCCTGCCGGTGATCGAAGTGCATCCCCAGGACCTGGCGGCCTACCGTGTGGAGTTGCCCGACGCCGCGTACAGCCTCTACGTACAAAACAGCCTGGAATTCCCCAGCGACCGCATCCGTCTGCGCTACGAAGCACTGAACCGTCCGGCCCAAGTGCGGCAGTTGGAGCTGGCAAGTGGCGCGCAACAGGTGCTCAAGGAAACCCCGGTACTCGGCGTGTTCAATGCCGACGACTATGTGAGCCAGCGCCTGTGGGCCACGTCGGCCGATGGCACCCAGGTGCCGATCAGCCTGGTGGTCAAGCGCGATCAGGTGGGCAAGCCGACACCGTTGTACCTGTATGGCTACGGTGCCTACGGTTCGAGCCTGGACCCTTGGTTCTCCCATGCGCGCCTGAGCCTGTTGGACCGGGGCGTCGCGTTTGCCATTGCGCATGTGCGCGGCGGTGGCGAGTTGGGCGAGGCCTGGTATCGCAACGGCAAGCAGGAACACAAGCAGAACACTTTCAGCGACTTTATCGCCTGCGCCGAACACTTGATCGCCCAGGGCCTGACCACGTCCAAGCAACTGGTCATCAGCGGCGGCAGTGCCGGCGGTTTGTTGATCGGCGCGGTACTCAACCAACGTCCCGAGCTGTTCCAGGCGGCGATTGCCGAAGTGCCGTTCGTGGATGTGCTGAACACCATGCTCGACCCGGAACTGCCGCTGACCGTCACCGAATACGACGAATGGGGCAACCCAGAAGACCCGGATGTCTACGCACGCATCAAAGCCTACGCGCCGTACGAAAACGTCCGCGCCCAGGCTTACCCGGCCATGCTGGTGATTGCCGGCTACAACGACAGTCGCGTGCAGTACTGGGAAGCGGCCAAGTGGGTGGCCAAGCTGCGCGACACCAAGACCGACGACAACCTGCTATTGCTCAAGACCGAACTGGGCGCCGGTCACGGTGGAATGAGCGGTCGCTATCAGGGATTACGTGACGTAGCGCTCGAATATGCATTTGTGTTCAAGGCGCTCGGGTTGATTTAGGAACTTAGTGCGGCGGTTCGGTCTGAACACAGGACCGCCCCTGTTTTGATGGACCCAATTGCTGCCATGCCACCACCGACACAACTCAATAATGAAATCCGCGACATGCTGATGGACTGCGGATTGTTCGATCCTTTGTTGCCGGAAGATTTTCATATCGCTGCCGGCTACTTCAACATCAGCAGCATTGCCCAAGGCGAGGTGATCTTTCTCGAAGGCGATGCGGGCACCTTCATGTGCATCCTCCACAGCGGCCAAGTGGCGGTGCAGAAGGCTCATCACGACGGCCAACCCGTGACCATCGCCACCCTGCGCAGCGGCCGGGCCTTTGGCGAGATGGCGGTGCTCGACGGCGAGCGACGCTCGGCCAGTTGCGTGGCCGCCAGTGCTTGCGTGCTATTGAACCTGGGCAAAGACTCCCTGGAGAAAATGCTCAACGAAGCGCCACGGGTCGCTGCCAAGATTATCCGCGCGATTGCGATTGCCTTGTCCAAGCGCCTGCGCATGGCTGACGGGCAACTGCTATCGCAGCAATTCTAGCCGCCGGGTGTCTTCGGTTTACTGTCGTTCTGCTGCAAGCCGGGCACTGTCTGGTCTTTTGGCGGTGCGGGCAAGACGATGGGCGCCAGGGGCGGCGAACCGTTGCTCTTGGGTACCACCGGCGGGGTGACCTGGGGATACAGGGTGGGCGTTGGCGTACCCGGTGCGCCGGGAGTTGGCGTGGGGGCGACCGGTACGGTTTGCAACTCCTGAGCCTGCGCCGCACCCAATGCGAGCGCGCTCAACACAATGACCGTTAGAATGCTGCACTTCATCGATGGCTCCATGGCCTGACCGGAATGTCGTAAGGCTACTCCCAACCGCGCAAGAATGCCCTTCCCAATGAGATTTCCATGAAACGTTTCGTTCTGCTGGACACCACCCCAATCCCTGACAACGGCGGTGCCTTGTGCCTGTTCGAATACGGCGAGGATTTTGTCATCAAGATCCAGGGCGGCGACGGTGGCCAGTTGATGAACACGCGCATGCACGGTTCCGAAGACGCGCTGGCCGAGATCCCCTGCCGCAAAGTCGCCGGTCGCCCGAACTCGCGGGTGTTGATCGGCGGTCTGGGCATGGGCTTCACCCTGGCCTCGGCTCTCAAGCATTTGGGCAAAAATGCCGAAGTGGTGGTGGCCGAACTGGTGCCTGGGGTCGTGGAATGGAACCGTGGACCGCTGGGGGAAAAATCCGGCCGGCCATTGCTGGACCCACGCACGGTGATCCGCGAGGAAGACGTGGCCAAGGTGCTGCAGGCCGAGCCCCAAGGGTTTGACGCGATCATGCTCGACGTCGACAACGGCCCGGAAGGTTTGACGCAAAAGGCCAATAGCTGGCTGTACTCCGCCGGTGGCCTGGCCGCCTGCGCCAAAGCGCTGCGCCCCAAGGGGGTGCTGGCGGTGTGGTCGGCCAGTGCCGATAAACTGTTCAGCGATAAACTGCGCAAGGCCGGCTTCAAGGCCGAAGAGGTGCAGGTGTTCGCCCATGGCAACAAAGGCACGCGGCATACCATCTGGATTGCGGAAAAGCTCAAGGGCTGAATCCGTTGAAGATCCCATGTGGAAGGGGGCTCGGCCCCGATAGCGGTCTATCGGTGCCAGGTGCAGTGACTGCCCTCAAGCAGCTAGAATCAACCCTATCCGTGACCCACCTAATAGCCAGGAGCCATGATGAGCTCGACTAACCCGCCCTCCCACACCGCCAAGCTGGACCGCATCCTCGCCGATGCCCAGCGCGACCGCGAAATGGGCTACCGCGACAAAGCGCTGAAGATGTACCCCCACGTATGCGGCCGCTGCGCCCGCGAATTCTCCGGCAAGCGCCTGAGTGAACTGACGGTACACCACCGCAACCACAACCATGATGACAATCCCCAGGACGGTTCCAACTGGGAATTGCTGTGCCTGTATTGCCACGACAACGAACACTCGCGCTACACCGACCAGCAGTACTTCGGCGAAGGCTCGACCAGCAGCCCAACGATTGCCAAGGCCACCCACAACCCGTTCGCGGCATTGGCGGGCTTGATGAAGAAAGACGACTGAAAATTGCCGTCGCCTGTTCCCTCCCGCTTCCCACATTTGTAGGGGCTCACAAGCGAAATGTGGGAGGGCGCTTGCCCCCGATAACGCGGGCCCAAGCAATACATGCCCTCCAGGCCGTATAATCTCCGCTTTTCTTCAAGGCACCCTTCCCCGTGGGCAATAAACGCTACAGCTGCATCGGTCTGTATAACCCCAAATCCCCCGAAAACGTCGGTTCGGTGATGCGTGCCGCCGGCTGCTATGGCGTGGCTTCGGTGTTTTACACCGGCGTGCGTTACGAGCGCGCCCGGGACTTCATCACCGACACCAAGAAGGTCCATCACGACATCCCGCTGATCGGCATCGATGACCTGAAAAAAATCCTGCCGCTGGGCTGCATTCCAGTGGCCGTGGAACTGGTGGACGGCGCCCGCCCGTTGCCCGAGTACACCCATCCCGACCGCGCGCTGTATATCTTCGGCCCGGAAGACGGCTCCCTGGATAAAGACATCCGCGACTGGTGCGAAGACGTGGTGTACATCCCCACCACCGGCTGCATGAACCTCGCCGCCACGGTCAACGTGGTGCTTTACGACCGTTTGGCCAAGGGCAACAACACCCGTTCGGGCCCCAAGTACTGATTTTTTCGGAACATCCAGCGTCTGCGAGCAGTCAGTTGCAGACACTTGCCCTTGTTGGAGAGAGATCATGAGCGACAGCAAAACCTTGCGCCCTGTCATCGAACACACGCCGTTCCAGACTCAGCCCACCCAAAACGTACACGGCTGGGAGCGCATCGGCTCCGTGGCCGGTGGCGTCGTGATGGTCGGCAAAGGCCTGCGCCGCGGCGGGATTTTCGGCCTGATCCAAGTGGCAATCGGCGGCGTCGCCCTGGCGCGCGGCTTCACCGGGCACAGCTCGCTCAAGGACAAACTGGAACAAGGCCGCCAGGAAATGAACGCCGTGCGCACAAAGATCGAGCGCGCCGGTGAAGAGTTGAAGAGCCTCAAGACCCGTGCCGAAGTGGCGGCGGAGAAAGCAGTTAAGACTGCCGGCTGATACAGCTCTTCGACATAGTGGAGATTCAAATGTGGGAGGGGGATTGCCCACTCCCACGTTTGGATTTGTGCGTGCAGGGCTGAGGATCAGCGTAAAAGCTTGGAGTCGAGCACTACCGACGATTCGCCGATGATGCTGTCGGCCAACTGCACAAACTCCGCGGTGGTGATGCTATCGGCGCGCATCACTGCTTGTGCCAAGTCATCCAGTGAGCGCTTGTTGTGGGTTTTCACGCGGATCTCGCGATCCAGCTCCTGCATCACCAGTACCGCCCGGGAAACCGTCGCACCGCTGACATGTTCGCCGCGCAGGCTGGTCACGTCCTTGCCTTCCTTGGTCAGCCGCGCCTGAATCGCCGCGTAGCGCTCATCGGTGATACCACCGCCACGGCGCAGCAATTCGATGGCGTAAAACTCTGCCAACCCTTCGCTGATCCAGTCGCTGGTGTCATGGTCATTGAAGCGACCAATCGCCTGCACCACCTCGCGCAACAACGGGCTGCTGCCGTTTTCGCTGACCAACGGCGTGCGGCTGTTGAGAAAGATCGAGTCACGCGCCGCGAACGCACCTCGGCGCATCGGATCACTGGCGCCCACCACCAGCAGTTTCGCCGGGTGGCGCGGGAATGCCGCTTCCACTTGCGGCCAGACAAAAGTCAGCAGCGTCAGCACATCCATGCGCCGCATGGCCTGCCCCTTGGGCGACGCCACGGTGACATCGGTCTCCCCCAGGCGCACGCGACGACTGCCCAGATTGCCGGCGAGCATCCAGCCAGTGGGACGGTCGAACAGGCGCGAGACATTGTCGATACGGAATTTATTCTTACCGATCCGTGGCCAGGCGGTTTCGACGCTCTTCCAACCGGCCGGCAGGTCGAACACCAGGCGCGAGACCAACTCAACCCCGTCCTGCTGATCGAGCCGCGCGGGCGGCACCAGATCCTCGCCGCGAAACACTGCCCAGCTCGGCGTGAACCGGGTGTCATACACACCCGGCTTGCGTGTATGCGTAAGGCGGACCCGGTAGGTCAGGCTGGCTTTGTCCGCGCCGGGCTGCCACAGGCCACGATGACCGGTGACTTTCCACTGCCCTTCAGCCTTGAAGTCGCTGTAGTCGCCGCCGCTGCCCAAATCGAAATCCAGACCACGCACCGCCGAGCCCTGGGACAGGCTAATACGAACCTCGGCCTGTTCGGTCTGCGGCAGCAGTTTGACGTGGTAGTCCAGGTCGACTTTCCTGGCGCTCCACGCCGCGCCGCTGATGGCCAGCATCACCAGACCTGCCGCCCACTTGGCTGCAACTGTCATACACACTCCCCTCAGCCAGCGCGGAAAATCAGGTAATCCTCCCAGTCGTCTTCGGGCACGCTGCCTTCGCTGAGCATGCGCCCGGACTGGGAAATACGTTCATGGTGCACGGCGTCGCGGTCACCGCAGACGAGATGGTGCCAAAGCGGCAAATCCTTGCGCTCACTCACCAGGCGATAGCCGCAGGTGGGCGGCAGCCACTTGAACTGGTCGGCCTGGCCTGGCGTGAGTTGGATACAGTCCGGCACCGAGGCGCGGCGGTTGGGGTAGTCAGTGCACTGGCAGGTTTTCAGGTCCAGCAACTTGCAGGCGATGCGCGTGTAATAAACGCTGTTGTCATCTTCGTCTTCAAGCTTTTGCAGGCAGCACAAGCCACAGCCGTCGCACAACGACTCCCATTCCTCCTGGTCGAGTTGATCGAGGGTTTTGCGTATCCAGAAGGGTTCGACTTTGGCGGCCATGGGTCTGCATCGGTATCGGTCTGTGAAAAGGCCGCCAGTCTAGTGCCCTCGCCCCTCGGGGCCAAGCGCTTACGACTGGCGGTGTTGCAAGACTTGTCAGTCTAGCGGGCGCGCAGTAGCTTGGAGCGCCGAATTGACCATCAGGAACCCGCCCATGACCCGCGTTGCCGACTACCCGATCCATCCCCAGTTCACCGAGCGCTGGTCGCCCCGCGCGTTTACCGGCGAGAGCATCCCGAAGGAGACCTTGCTGAGTTTCTTCGAGGCCGCACGCTGGGCGCCATCGGCCTACAACTCGCAGCCGTGGCGCTTTCTCTACGCACGCCGCGACACGCCGGACTGGGAGCGTTTCCTGGGCCTGCTCAATGAATTCAATCGCGGCTGGGCACAGCATGCCTCGGCACTGGTGATCATCGCCTCGAAAACCGACTTCATTGCCCCTGGCGCCAGCGAGGAAACCCCGGCGCTGTGGCACACCTTCGACACCGGCTCGGCCTGGGGCCATCTGGCACTGCAAGCCAGCCTCAGCGGTTGGTACACCCATGGCATGGCCGGTTTCGATCAGGAACTGACCCGCAAAGAGTTGAAGATTCCCGAGGGTTACGCACTGCATGCGGCGGTGGCCGTGGGCAAGCTGGGCGACAAATCGAGCCTGCCGGAATACCTGCAAGGCCGCGAACTGCCGAGCCCGCGCCGGCCGTTGAGCGAGTTGGTATCCGAAGGTGATTTCAGCCTGTAAGCCCGTACGCCCTGTCGCTCAAACGGCAGGGCATGCTGTGACGCCACCTGGGCTCAAACCTACGCCCGCCCCCGTCGTGTCATGAGCCAACCAACCCACTGAACTGCCAAAGCAAGGTGCTCTTCATGTCGTTGTAGGCATCCAGAACGGGGCCGACCACGAACTCCGCCGGCATCGATTGGATATCCACCGGATACACCACTTTATCGCGGGCCGAATACAGGAAGTTCTTGAGCTGCAAGTCCTGGTGATAGATGCCTTTTTCCTCCATTCGCCGCAGTGCGTCCTCCAGTAAGGTGCTGGCCTGCGGCGGCAAGCTGCGGCCGCCGACGGTGCTGAGCGCGACGCCATCCAACTTGCCCATTTTTATATAGGCCTGCTCGCCTTCGATAATCGCCGTTGCAAAGCCAGCGCCGTAATAGGTGTTCAGGCAGTCAGTTTCTATCTGCACATAGCTGGGGATATAGCCACGGACGGGATCAACGAACTCTTTATAGACACTCTTGCCGTCAAGGCTTTCGTAAATTGTGCCTTCGCCACCTGCGCCGATGATGGGCCCGAGATCCTCGGCAACCGTAGGTGGATTACCGCCGCGCGCGCCCAACCGCAGCCACTGGTCGCCTTCGACATGCTGCACCATCACCGGCGTCTGGCGATTGTTGTGGTAAATCCTCGCCTGCACCGCACCGTCTTGGGTACGGGTAACTTGCCGAACCTCATACACAGCGGTTGCACCGGTGCTGTCGGTTTGGCGGATAAAGGACAGATGGCCATCCGCTCCCGTATAAACCCCTCGACTGTTGCGCGTAAGCCCGGCAATCCTGGATTCGGGCACGCTGTACTGCTTCAGGAGTCGGTTACTCAGCTCGCTACCCGGATCGCGTCTTACGCTGGTCAAGGCCCCGCCTACCGCTTTGGTCTGCGCGGTGAACTCCTCCAGCGGGGGCCCATATGGGCGCAGGTGGTCGACATCAAAGGCATACCAACGACCGTTATTAAGTACCGCGCCCCCCTCAACGGCCTGGCCCGCTACCTTGAACGTGCCGGTTGCCGCTGCGTCGTACTGCTTGCTGACCGTCTTCAACAGGTCATAGCTGCCGGCGGCGCCCTTGAGCTGATTGACCCCGCTCAACGCCTTGCCCAGCAGGTAACTGCCACCCCGACGGATCAACCCCGCGCCTTGACCAATCAAATCGCCCAGGCCACTGGCCGGGTTGAATGCACCGATTGCGGTAGTGCCGATGATCCTGGCCACCTTCAACACCTTGACCCCAGCAGACGCCGCCGTGGCGCCCACTTTCGCCAACCTGGTTGAGGCCCCTGCGCCGGCGGTGACAAAACCGAAGACATCCATACCCAGATCCAATGCGCCATCCAGGTAATTGCCCTGCTTAAAATTGCCGATCGCTGACCTGAGCGGCACCAGATTCAGGAAAAAATCCGCCAGCTTCCATTCGTTCCCCATCTGCCGATCGTAGGTCGTGACGCCCTTGGCCTGCTTGACCGCTTCGTCATTGTCGATATCCAAATGTTCGACAAAGGCGTCGGCGATGAACTGTGTTCGCGCGCTCTCAAAACTTGACGGAACGGCCTGCTCTACCCGATTCGGCGCAGCACCGCTGTTATGCCGCGGTGTGAAGGGTTCGATAGGGAAGACCCGGTTGGCCTCGCGCTCACGCTCGCGGGTCAGCACCGAAGCCGGCATCGTTCTAATAGCGCCTTGCTTCAGATCCAGGGCGTAGACGCTGACGCCATGGGGCCGGGTGGCCTTGATCAGTAGCGTGGGGTTCTTGTGCTCCAGGGTCCTACCCGTCAAGCCCAGCCCCAGCGCGTATGTATGGTTCTGGAAAAACTCGAGTTTTCCATATTCGAGGTTTTGTCGATCAGCCAAGGGCAATTGCGCCACCAGGTGTTTAATCGTCGTGCCTATGCCCTGCTTGCGCGCAGCGATTGCCTGGTTGAGTTGGTTATTGAAAACCCCATGGGCGTCCAGCTTCAGGGACTTGCCCTTGATCGCCTTGCTCAGGCGTGGGTCGCGGGTTTCCCAGGCGTAGTTGTGCAACCCGCCCATGGCAATATCGAGCATCGAATGCAGCCCCGCTGGCGCGCGGTTCGGGTCGTACAGTGGCTGGTCGAATCCGGGCCTCGGGTCTTTGACGCTCAGGCGCTTGGCCTCGAAGGGCAGGCCCTCGCCGAACCGCTCCTTGAGCTTGGCCAACGCAATCTCCTTGCGGTTCGGCAGCTCGGTTTCCATCAGGCTGGAGGCCTGCACACGCTCATCCATCTGGCGATTGAAAGCGGTTCTGACCCGCTCGATCTCGGCTGGGGTGTAGCGGTCGTCGGGTTTGGCCGACACCACGCCGTTGACCACGCCCCAATCCAGCAAAGCGGCCCTCTGGGCGTGTTGGGTGACTAGCGGATCGGCCATGGCGGCACGCTTGGCCTGGAGCATGACCTGGGCAAACGTCATATTCGGCACCGACCCCGGCGCCTGGGCCTCAATGGCCGCCGCCGCAATCGACAGGCTGACCCAGGCCGGGCTGCCAAAGGTCACGTTGTCAGGCAGATCCTTCACCAGAAGCTGCGGGGCGGTGCGGGCCAGTAGCGCGTAGGCGCCCACATTGGCCATGCCGGCGCTGGTCTGGCCGCTGTCCACCAAATGCTGCTTCAGCCCGGCGCGTATCTCGGTGATGGGCCTGCCCCAGTAGCGCGGCTGAGCCAAATCGAAGCCTGCGACTGTATTGCGACGGGGTGCGGCGACCGATTGGGGATCGAGCACCACGTTGATGGCCGCCAGCGTGTAATCGTTGACGCTGGTGTCGGTGGCGATGCCATTTAACTGTTGCTGCATGGCCTGGCCCAGTGCCTGGCCACGGGCGGAACCGACCAGCATTTGCAACGCCTTCGCCGGATCGTCGGCGGCATCGCTGGGGAGCGGACGGTTGCCGTTGAGGTACTCCAGCACCCCTGCACTGGGGCCCGCCTGGGGATTATTCGGGTGACGCGCGGCATAGTCGGTGGCGGCGCGCAGCAACATGCGCTGTGCATCGCTCGTCAGCGCGACAGGCCAGGACAGGCCACCGCCGAAATTACCCAAGGGATGCGCCAGGGCGCGCTCGCTAACCGCGTCCGCCAGGCTTGTCAGGTGAAAGAACCTGGCCGGCAGGCGCAGACCGTTGGCCTGGATAAAAGCCTCAAGTGTTGGGGCGGCACCGAGCTGCGCAAGGCTTGAGGAGTCGGGATGCAGGTCCATCCGCGTCTGCCGCAACGCAGCCTGCACAGCCTGTGGCGTGGCCGCCGGGCCAAGCCGGGTCGCCATGGCTGCGAGCTGTTGCCCGAGGACTTTCCAGTTATGCCGGTCGCCCAACGCCGTGCGCAAGTGAGCATTAGCGGTGGGCAACGCCGCCGGTACCTGGGACGGGGGAATGACCGCGTCGGCAGCCGGCGCGGGGAATAACGGAGTAACGCCAGAAGATGAGGAAACAGCACCGGAACTGAGCATGGGCGGGCACTCTTTTTGGCAAAGAGCGCCAGCCTCACACAGGGCGGTAAACGGCGAAATCGACTGAGTGTGAGCAGACGTTTTTAAACTCCGTGAGCCCCACCCTCGACCGCCGCATGGCCGAACGGCCGCGACCCTGTGTATTCAATAGCCGCGGTCGAAACTCACGGCGCCGCGCAAGGGCACACTGGCCTGATACGCGCGTAAATTTTCGATAAACAAATCCACCATCATCGGCGGCGAGGTCGGCGCCGAACTGTGCCCGGTCAACAATAGGCCCCAGGCGGTCCAGAACGGATGGCGCTGCGGCAACGGCTCCTGGCGACAGACGTCGATCACCGCGCCCGCCAGATGCCCTTCCTTGAGGGCTTCGACCAGGTCGGCATCGACCACCGCCACGCCGCGCCCAACGTTGATAAACAGCCCGGTCGGCTTGAATTGCTTGAACAGCGCCGCGTCGTACAGGTCGTGGGTGTTGGGCGTGTTCGGCAGCAGGTTGATCACGTAGTCGGCCTCCCCCACCAACCGCCCCAGTTGATCGAGGCCGGCCACTTCGATAAACGGCGCCTGCTCCCGCGCAGTGCTGGCGATGCCGTACAACTTGACGCCGAACGGCAGCAGAAACTGCGCCACGCTTTGGCCGATATCGCCGCAGCCGACGATCAGCACCGTGCGCCCCGCCAGGCTCTGGCCCATGCGGTTGTCCCACTTGCGCTCGACCTGGCTGACCAGACGTGCCAGCACTTCACGCTCGTGGCCAAGCATATAGGTGAGCACAAACTCAGCCATCACCTGGCCATAGATGCCTACCGCACGGGTCAGGCGATAGTTGCGCGGCAAGCCGTCGGCCAACAGTGGCGTGATGCCGGCCCAGGTCGATTGCAGCCATTGCGGCTGATGGCCCTGGCGTAACAGCGTCGCCAGCAGGTCCGGCTGGCCCAGCCACACCGGGCAATCGGCGGCCAGGCGCGATAACTCGGCGGAGTCGCCGCTGGTCAGCACCTCCAGGTCCGGCGCGGCTTCGCGCAGCAGTCGCGCATAGAGCGGGTGATCCTGTTCAGCAATCAGAACACGCATGGTTCAAACCTTTCAAAAACAGTGCAGACGGCCGCCCGCATCCTTACGGCCACCGCCAACTCATACGATTTCATTGAAAATGTGCCCGGACAGGGCACCTACCGATCACATCGGGTCATTGCGACGCAGCAGCTCTTCGGGCAAGTGTTCGATGTACTCGTCCTCGGCCGGCGGCATTTGCAGGTGGTAACCCTGCTTGTCGAGGTTTTCCAGTACCTGGTGGATGTCTTCCTGTTGCAGCTTGCGCTCGGGCGTCAGCACCAGGTCGAAGGCATGCACCGGTTTGCCGAATACGCTCACCAAACCTTCGGGTACGCGTTCGAGGGCATCGCTCTTGAGCACGTACAGGTACATGCCGGCGCGTTTGGGGCTGCGGTAGATGGAGCAAATACGTTTCAAGGCTGTTCTCCGGCAGTGGCCAGGCTGTCGAGCAGCGCCTGGCCCATCAACTCACGGCGCCAGCCACGCAGCGAGTCTGGCAATTGGTAAGGCCCATCGGGGTAGCCGCTTTTAACCAGGGCTTCGAGGGTTTTCTTGCGCAGCATCAGCTCCGGCGCCATGTCCAGGCGTTCAGCTTCGGCCTGGCCGAGTGCGCGCAGTTGCTTGATCAGCGCGGCGGCGTCCACCGGCAACGGTTCGGCGATGGCCGGCGGCCATTGATCGGCGGGCACACTGCCGGCACGCTTGATCAGATCCAGCAGGAACTGGCCGTCCTGGCGCACAGTGCGCGGGTGCATGTCTTCGATCTTGCCCAGGGCGGCGAGGTTATCCGGCTGGGACTTGGCCAGGGGCCAGAGCGAATGTTCACGAATGATGCGGTTGCGCGGCAGGTCACGGGCACGGGCCTGTTGCTCGCGCCAGGCGCACAGCTCACGCAATACGGCCAGTTGCGCGCGGGACAGTTTCCACGCCAGCTTGGCCTCGCGGTACACCTCATACGGGTCGACTTCGCGGCGCAGGTTGGCCACCAGTTCGGCACCGTCCTCCAATACCCAGGCGTATTTGTCGTCCGACAGCCGTGGGCGCAAGCGTGTGTAGACCTCGGCCAAGTGCACCGCGTCTTCGGCGGCGTAGCTGATCTGGGTTTCGGACAATGGCCGCTGCAGCCAGTCCGAGCGGGTTTCGCCCTTGGGCAGCTCGATATCCAGCACGGCTTGCACCAGACGCGAATAGCCCATGGAGAACCCGAGGTTCAGGTAAGCCGCTGCCAGTTGGGTGTCGAACAACGGCACCGGCAGGCTGCCGGTCAGGCGCAACAGTACTTCGAGGTCTTCGCTGCAGGCATGCACCACCTTGATCACGGCTGGGTTTTCCAGCAAGGCGGCCAGGGGTTGCCAGTTGTCGATGGTCAGGGGATCGATCAGGTAGGCGCGAACGCCATCACCGATCTGGATCAGCCCGGCAATGGGGTAAAAGGTATCGACCCGCATGAATTCGGTGTCGAGGGCGACGAATGGCAACTGCTGCCATTCGGCGCAATGCTGGCCGAGGCTATCGTTGTCGCAGATCCAGTGAATATCGATGGCCACACGGCTCTCCCTTGAAGAATGGCGCGCAGTATATATCGCGCAAGAGGCTTGCGAGCATCCACAGTGCACAGCCGATCATGAAAACTCAGACAGGAGTTGAAGAATAGTCCGACAGATGGGAGTTATCATCTCTTACGCAGTACGTAGACTCGCCATACCGCCGAGCCCGGCACGAATTCCTGATGATGCAGCACGTTGAACCCCGCCTGACGGAACTCTGCCTCGACGACGGCGCGGGAGTTGACCGAAACAATCACGGTGTCGCGACTGACCCGATGAAACTCGCGCAGCAGCGCCAGGCGCCCTTCGCTGTTGGGCACATGACGAAACAATTCCAGGCAGAAGATGCAATCCACCGCGTTTTCCGACAAGCCAATGGAAAACGCCGACCCCTGGAACGTCTTGACGCGCTTGAGCAACGACGCCGGGTAGTGGGTGCGAGCATGGTCGAGCATGGCCTGGGAATTATCCGAGGCCAGAATCACCCGGTTGACGTGCTCGGCCAGCACCGGCCAAAACCGCCCCGAGCCGCAGGCCAGGTCGAGGATCAGCCCCGGCTCACCGGCCACTTTCAACGCCTGGCGCACCAGCCAGGCGTCGCGCCACGCCACCAGACGCCGGCGCAGCCCTGGCGGGCGCGTATCGCCGCAGACCCGGGCGTGTTCACGGCCACAGCGTTCGGCGTATTCAATCTCGATGGAGGATGGAGGTTGTGACGACATCTATGGGCTCATCTGGGTGAAACGGTAGTGAACGACCTTGATTGGCAGCTTAACGGCGGCAACGTGAAAAAAAGGTCGAAGACACTACCGTTAATCCCGTCATGCTTGATGCAAATACCAGCGCCAGTCCTGTTCACCGACTTGCCCCATGAACTGGCGGTATTCGGCGCGCTTGACCGCCAGGTACACGCCGAGAAACTCAGGCCCGAACGCTTCCCGCGCCCAATGCGACCCTTCCAGTGCGCGCAGGGTGGTGAGCCAGTCGGTGGGCAACCGCTCTTTGGCCTGGGCGTAACCGTTGCCTTCCACCGGGGCGCCGGGGTCGCGCTGCTCGCGAATGCCGCGATGAATGCCGGCCAGGATCGCGGCGGCGGCCAGGTATGGGTTGGCGTCGGCGCCGCAGATGCGGTGTTCGATATGCCGCGAGGGCGCTGGCCCGCCGGGAATACGCAGGCTGACGGTACGGTTGTCCACCCCCCAGGTGGCGGCCAACGGCGCGTAGCTGTTGGCCTGGAAGCGCCGGTAGGAGTTGGCGTTGGGGCAGAACATCAGCAGCGAATCCAGCAAGGTGCTGAGCATGCCGCCCACCGCGTGGCGCAACAGCGGCGTGCCATCGGCGGCGGCGCTGGCAAATAAATTGCGGCCTTCGGCATCCGCCAGGCTGACGTGCATATGCAGCCCGGTGCCTGCCAGGTCGTCGAACGGTTTGGCCATAAAACAGGCGGCCATGCCGTGTTTGTGTGCGACGCCCTTGACCAGGCGCTTGTAGCGCACCGCTTCGTCCATGGCCTGCAGGGCGTCGGAGCGGTGCTCCAGGGTGATCTCGACCTGCCCCGGGGCGTATTCGGAAATCGCCGTGCGCGCCGGAATGCCTTGCAGTTTGCAGGCGCTGTAGAGGTCGGCGAGGAAGGGTTCGATCTGCTCCAGTTCCCGCAGGCCGTAGACCTGGGTCGCGCGCGGCCGGCCGCCGTCCTGATCCAGCGCCGGTTGCGGGCGGCCATGACTGTCGGGTTTCTGATCGAGCAGGTAGAACTCCAGCTCGGCCGCCATCACCGGGTAATAGCCGTCGGCCTTGAGTGCGTCGATCACCTTGGCCAGCACCTGGCGCGGGTCGGCCACGGTGGCAGGCAGGCCTTCGCTGGGGTGCATGCTGACCTGCACCGCCGCCGTGGGGATCAACCGCCACGGCATACGCTGCAAACTGCCGCTGATCGGGTAGGCGCGGCAGTCGATATCGCCGACCTCCCAAACCAGCCCGGAGTTTTCCACGTCGTCGCCGTTGATGGTCAGGCCGAGGATGGTACTGGGCAGCGGGCGGCCGCTTTCATACACCGCCAGCAGTTCATCGCGGTGCAGCAGCTTGCCGCGGGGCACACCGTTGTTGTCGAGGATAAACAGCTCGAACAGTTCGATATCCGGGTTGTGTTCAAGAAAAGACTGGGCTTCGTGCAGGCTGGCGAAAACACTCATGGGGGCTCTCATACGTGTGGGTCTGGCAGGCGCGCGGGCGCCGCCGGGCAGATGGGCACAGGCGTGCGTCATCCAATGGGCCAATCAACGTAGGAGAGCGGTATCCGGCGGGCGCGCGTGGCGGCAATGGAACAGCGCCCAGAACGCCAGCGCGGACGGCAGTGTCGCGAGGTGGGCGTCGGGGGAAGCGGCCATGGGCGAATCACACTGATGGGATGCGCGCCAGCCTCACATGCCGCGAGCGCCGGTTAAATTCACGGTTGGCGGAGTATGGTTGCAGCCCGACTAAACAATCGTCACGCCTTGCCACCCTGCCCCGCGCTGGAAATAATGGCCGCCCGACCCCGCCCCAAGGACGCGACTGCATGAAAGCTCTTTTAGCCCTCGGTGTATTGGCCAGCCTGGCCGCGCCGGCTCTGGCCGACACCGCCCCGTCGCGCCTCGATGAAGTGTTGCAGCGTGGCACCCTCAGCGTGTGCACCACCGGCGACTACAAGCCCTACACCTCCCTGCGCGCCGATGGCGGCTACGAAGGCATCGACATTGCCATGGCCGAATCCCTGGCCAAGAGCCTCAACGCCAAGATCCAATGGGTGCCCACCACTTGGAAAACCCTGATGCCAGACTTCCTGGCCCAACGCTGCGATATCGCGGTGGGCGGCATTTCAGTGTCGTTGGAGCGCCAGAAAAAAGCCTTTTTCAGCCAGTCCCTCGGGGTCGACGGCAAGATCCCGCTGGTGCGCTGCGCCGACGTGCAGCGTTACCAGAGCGTCGAGCAGATCAATCAGCCCCAGGTGCGGGTGATCGAACCGGCGGGCGGGACCAACGAAGTGTTCGCCCGCACGCATTTGGGCAAAGCGCAGATTCGCCTGCATGACAACGTGACGATTTTCGACGAGTTGCTGGCGGGCAAGGCCGACGTGATGATCACCGATGCCAGCGAGGCGCGCTTCCAGCAGAAACTCAAGCCGGGGCTGTGCGCGGTCAACCCGGACAAGCAGATGCAGTACAGCGAAAAAGCCTTCCTGCTGCCCCGCGATGACGTGGCGTGGAAAAGCTATGTCGACCAATGGTTGCACCTGAGTGTGGCCACCGGGGTGTACCAAGGCATCGTCGATCAATGGCTGGCGGCGCCCTGAGCCATAGGCGTCTACGCTGTGCTCACATCAACAAGAACGAGGATTGGCTCATGAAGGGACTGCTGCGCATCACTTGGTTGCTGCTGTTGGGTTTCAGTCAGGTGCATGCCGATACCGCTCGGGATGAAGACGCCCAGGCAGCCAAGGCGCTGCTGGAAAAAGCCCTGGTTTATTACCAGAGCAATGGCGACAAGGCGTTCGCCGCGTTCAGCCGCCAGGGCGAGTTCGTCGACCATGACCGCTATGTGTTCGTGGTGGACACCAAAGGCGTGTTGCTGGCCAGTGGCGGCCCGTCTTCGGCGTTGATCGGCCGCGATGTGTCCGAGGTGCTGGGGCCGGACCTGCGTGAGTCATTCAAGCAAGCGCTCAAGGTTCCGGAAGGCCAGGGCATCCAGCAGGCTGACTATCGTTGGCAGAACTGGAACGACGGCAAGGTCGAGCACAAACATGTGTTCTACCAGCGCGTCGGCGAACGCATCCTGGCGGTGGGCTACTACCTGCCAAGGGCCACGCCGGAACAGGCGCGGGCGCTGCGTAATAAAGCGGTGAACGCGTTACTCAAGGACGAGACCGGCACACTCAAGGCAATCAACTCACTGCAAGGCGGTTTTCTACAGGATGACCTGTATGTATTTGTGGTCGACCTCAATACCCACCGCTACGTGGCCCACGGCACCACATTGCGGCTGATCAACACCGACTTCAGCAAGATCAAGGACCCGGACGGCAAACCGGTAGGCGAGCCGATGCTTAAGCTGATGACGGAGCAGGATCAGGGCGAATACAAATACCGCTGGAAAAACCCGGTGACCGGCAAGGTCGAGAACAAGCATGCGTATGTGCGCAAGGCCGGGCATTTCATGGTTGCGGTGGGCTACTACAGCCCCTGATCTGAATTGGACTGCATGCAGGTGTGGGAGGGAATAAACCTTCCCACGGCTTGTCGTTCACGGTTCCCGTTACTTGGCCTTGTCCTCACGCCCGCGCAGTATGCGATCAGGCATGGCCACGGCGGCCGCTAGCCCCAGCAACGACACCGCCGCACTCACCATCAGCAAATGCCGGAAGGTGACCGCCAGTTCCGCGCGCAGGGCGTCTTGCGCCGGGCTGGGGGCGGCGTTGAGGCCGTCGAGCAGCACGTTGCCGGACGCGCCCTCGGCCACCAGAGCGCCGCTGGCCAGGTGGGCGAAACTGGAATCCTGTAGCAACGCCAGCAACAGCGCCGACATGCAGGCCACCCCCACCGCGCCGCCCAGGGAGCGGAACAGGTTGGTGGTGCTGGTGGCTACACCGATATCCGGCTGTGCCACCGAGTTCTGCGCGCCCACCAGGGAGGTGGGGAACTGCATCCCGGCGGCGATCCCGCACAGCAGCATAAACACCGCCGTCAACCCCACCGCCTGCGGCGCGCTGTAGGCCATGCCGAGGATCGCCAGCGGGCTCAACAGCGCACCGCTGAGGATCATCGGTTTGTAGCGCCCGGTCACCGACGTGCGGCGCCCAGCGCAGTAAGCACCGATCGGCAGGCCCATGGCCAAAGGAAGCAGATGCAGAGCGGCGCTGTCGGCACCGGCGCCGGTCACCGTCTGAAAGCGCAGGGGCATCAGCACCGTCAGGGAAATCGCCTGGAAACTGGTGAAAAAAATCGTGCACCAGCACAGCACCGCGCTGGCGTTGGCAAACAGATGCATCGGCAGCAGCGGTTCGCGCGCGCGGCGTTCATGCCACACGAACAGCGTCAGCACCACCAGCGCACCGCCCAGCAGCCCCAACACCTGCGAATCGCGCCACGAATGGCCCTGGCCGATTTCGGTGATGCCCAGCAGCAACGCGGTCAGGCCGACGATCATCAGCACAGTGCCGAGGTAATCGATGATCGGCTTGCGTTGCGGCACCGGTAGCCCCACCAGGGTGCGATGGGCCACGTACCAGGCACCGGCGCCCAGGGGCAAATTGATCAGAAACACCCAGCGCCACGACAAGTACTCGGTCATGTAGCCGCCCAACACCGGCCCGGCCACGCTGGCCACCGCATACATGCTGCTGAAATAGCCCTGATAACGCCCACGCTCGCGAGGCGGGATGATGTCGCCGATGATCGCCTGGCTCACCGAGATCATGCCCCCGGCGCCGATCCCCTGCAGTACCCGCGCCAGCACCAGTTGTTCCATGCTTTGCGCCATGCCGCACAACAGCGAGGCCACGGTGAACAGCCCCATGCCGATCAGCATCATCGGCCGACGCCCGTACAGGTCGCCGAGTTTGCCGTAGATCGGCACCGCCACCGTCATCGCCACCATGTAACCGGAAATCACCCAGGCCAGCAGGTTGACGTCGTGGAAGCGCGCCGAGATGGCGGGCATGGACACCGCAACGATGGTCTGGTCGAGGGCGCCAAGAAAGATGGCCATCATCAGCGCAATCAGAATACTGCGCACGGCGGGAACAGGTGGGGTGGAGTGATTAAGCTGAGTCACGCAGGAACCTTCGAGCAAGGCCGTGGGAAAGGCGCCCACGGCAATGCGCAATACGATAGCAGGCTATTCAATAGCCTCGTAAGGAAGTCCGACGTAATTTTCTGCGATGGTTTTGAGCCCGGCTTCGGAGCCGACGAAATACTCCAACTCGCTTTGGGCAATGCGTTGGCTGAAGCCATCGGCCTCGGCGAATGTATGCAGCATGGAGGTCATCCACCAGGAAAACCGCTCGGCCTTCCACACGCGGCGCAGGCAAATGGCGGAATAGCGCTCCAACAAATCCACGCGGCCTTCGCGGTAAACCTTAAGCAAGATCCTGAATAACGTACTCACGTCACTGGCCGCCAGGTTCAAGCCCTTGGCCCCGGTGGGCGGCACGATATGGGCGGCGTCGCCGAGCAGGAACAAGCGCCCGTACTGCATGGGTTCCACCACAAAGCTGCGCAGCGGGGCGATGCTTTTTTCGATGGACGGCCCAGTCACCAGTTGCTCGGCCAATGCCGGGGGCAGGCGCCGTTTGAGCTCCTCCCAGAAGCGCGCATCCGACCATTGCTCCAGGTCTTCGTCCGCCGGCACTTGCAGGTAATAGCGGCTGCGGGTCGGCGACCGCATGCTGCACAAGGCGAACCCGCGAGGGTGCTTGGCGTACACCAGTTCCTCGTGCACCGGCGGTGTGTCGGCGAGGATGCCCAGCCAACCGAAGGGGTAGACCCGTTCAAAGATGGTCAATGACTCAGGCGGAATCGACTGACGTGCCACGCCGTGAAAACCGTCGCAACCGGCGATGTAATCGCACTCCAGCCGGAGCGCTTGGCCCTGGTGTTCGAAGGTGAGCCAAGGTCGATCACTTTTGAGGTCATGGGGCTGTACGTCGCGCACTTCATACAGGGTGGTGGCGCCCGCTTCCGCGCGCGCGGCCATCAGGTCGCGGGTGACTTCGGTCTGGCCGTAAACCATCACCGATTGGCCGCCGGTCAACGCCTTGAGATCGATAGGGGTCAGTTGACCGTCGAGCGCCAGCGCGAAACCGTCGTGCACCAGGCCTTCGCGATCCATGCGCTGGCTCACACCGGCCTCGCGCAGCAGGTCAACCATGCCCTGCTCCAGCACCCCGGCGCGGATGCGCCCCGCCACGTAATCGGCGCTCTGACGCTCAAGGATCACGGTCTGGATGCCGGCGTTGTGCAGCAACTGACCGAGCAACAGTCCGGACGGACCGGCGCCGATAATGGCGACTTGGGTATTCAGCGTTTTCATTATTTTTATCGCCCGCAAGTTCCACTCGAACGGATTGAGTGAAAGAGTTGTCATTGATCTTGTAGCTGACATTTTTCACTTGAGTGCACGGCATAAGAAGGTGAAAACTGCGCCAAAGCCTGCGCTTTTTACCAATCGGGGCGATTACCGCACCCCTATCCTGAGTATCGGATTGAAACCATGACCAAAACCGCGATTCCGGTCTTCAAGCTGTACGGGGAAAGCCAGCAATGGCCGACGCCCGATTTGTTGCACTGCGAAACCATTTCCCGGCGCAGTCGGGAATACCAGTGGGAGATCCAGCCCCACCGGCACGCGGATCTGTGCCAGTTGCTGTATGTGCACAAAGGCCAGGCCCAGCTGGAGATCGAAGGTCAGCGCACCACGCTCAACGAAGCCACGCTGCAGGTCCTGCCGCCGCTGTGCGTGCACGGGTTTCGCTTCAGTGAAGATGTCGAAGGCTATGTGGTGACCCTCGCCGCGCCCTTGGTGGACCACATGCAGGCGCAACTGGGTTCCACGGTCGATGCCTTGCAGACATTGGGCAATTACCCAGCGGGCAAGGACAGCGATTACCTCAATAGCTTGTTCGCGCGCCTGCAGGATGAATACGCCGATGAGCAACCGGCACGGGACATGCTGATGCACGCCCTGGTCAGCGTGCTGCTGGTGTGGATCAGCCGCCAGGCGATCCAGCGCCGCCATCCACGGGCACCACGGGGTCGTGAGTATTTCCGACGCTTCACTCAGCTGGTGGAACAGCACTACCGCGAGCATCCCAAAATCGAGGACCTGGCCCACAAACTGGGGATCTCGGTGTCGCACCTGAACGGTACATGCCGCGAATTGGCCGGGCAGCCCGCGCTGCAGATCATGCATGACCGCCAGTTGCTGGAAGCCAAGCGCCTGCTGACGTACACCAGCATGACCATCAATGAGATGTCGGAGGTGTTGGGTTTTTCCGACCCGACCAATTTCTCGCGGCTGTTCCGCCGCCGGGTCGGGTTTTCACCCAAGGCATTTCGTGAACAGTTAAAAGCGCAGCAGCCTACCTGAGCGCGCTGAAACTGCCGCTGTGGGGAATGCACTGGTCCTGATGGCAACTGATCGCAAAGGTCGGTTGCATGCGGGTCTGCTCGACGCGGTAGGCGGCCGTCCCGTAGAGCGCACTGGCCAGCGCGCTGAGGGCGAAAATCATCAGGTACTTGCGGGTTTTGATGCTCATGGCACTGACCTCTGCACAGATATACACGGTGCTGTTTAAAGCATAGGTCAGCCGGGGCAGGATGCCATTATTGGACGCCATTCAACCCGTTTATGTCGCGTATAAACCCTCATCCCACGCCGGCTCTTCGGGAAAGCGCAACACCAGAAAATCCAGCAGGCTGCGCAGCGCCGAAGGCATGTGCTTGCGCGACGCGTAGACCGCGTAGATGTTCATCTGCCGGGGTTCGGCGCTGGGCAGCAGGCGCACCAGTTCGCCACGGCGGATGTAATCCCCGGCCTGATAGCTGGGCAGCATCGCCACTCCGGCGCTGGCCAGAGTGACACGCAGCAGAGTGCTCGCCTCGTTGGCGGTGATGGTGCCACTCACCGGCACAGAGACAGGTTCGCCCCGCTCTTCGAAATGCCACAGGCTCTTACCGAAATACGAGTGGGTCAGGCAGTTGTGTCGCGCCAGGTCCTCGACGTTGTGCGGCGCCGCATGCTCACGCAAGTACGCCGGGGTGGCGCACACCACCGAGCGGCAAACCGTAAGCCGCCGGGCGATCAGGTTGGGGTCCAGGTCGTTGCTCATGCGGATCGCCAAATCGATACGCTCATCTACCAAGTTGACGGTGCGGTCGAGCATCTGCAGATCGACCGTGACCAACGGGTAGCGCTTGACGTACTCGGCGATGGCCTCGGCCAGTTGCGCCTGGCCGAACGAGGTACTCACACTCAGGCGCAACAGGCCACGGGGTGCATCGTCCGGTTCGCTGACGGCGGCCTGCATATCGGCACTCAACTCCAGCATTTGCCGGCAACGGGGCAGAGTTTCGCTGCCGGCCGCCGTGAGGCTGAGCTTGCGCGTGGTGCGGTGCAGCAGGCGCGCGCCGACCCAATCCTCCAACTCGGCCAGGTAGCGCGATACCACCGTGCGCGACAGGTCCAAATGATCGGCGGCGGCGGATTGGCTGCCCAGGTCGACCACGGTGACAAACACACGCATTGCTTGAAGACGATCCATGATCTGTTCGCTTTTAGAAACAAACTATGTTCCAGCATCGCATTTTTAGTTTGGTTTGGTGCAACTAAGCTCTGTGCATTCTTTGAATCGATGCTGGAGCTACCCGATGTTCTCAATTTTCAAGCGCCTGACTCTGGCCAGCGCCGCCCTGGCTTTCGCGGCCCATGCGGCAGCGGCCGACCTGAGCCTGGACGTGTACAACCCCGGTGAAGCAGCGATTTTCCCGGTCAGTTCGGTATTGGTCAGCGGCGCCAAGGACGCAATCCTGGTGGACGCACAATTCGGCAAAGGCCAGGCCGAGCAACTGGTGCAAAAAATCCGCGCCAGCGGCAAGCACCTGACCACCATCTACATCAGCCATGGCGACCCGGACTACTACTTCGGCCTCGACACCCTCACTGCGGCCTTCCCCGACGCCAAAGTGCTGGCCCCACAACCGGTGGTCGAGCACATCAAAGCCACCGAGGCCGGCAAATTGGCCTATTGGGGCCCGAAAATGGGCGCCGACAAACCGGCCAAGATCATCGTGCCCCAGCTGCTTGAAGGTCATAGCCTGAGCCTGGAAGGCCAGACACTGGAGGTGATCGGCCTGGACGGCCCGCAGCCGGATCGCAGCGTTGTGTGGATCCCGTCGATCAAGGCTGTGGTGGGTGGCGTGGTGGTCGCCGAGCACATTCATGTGTGGATGGCCGACACCCAAAGCGCGCAGTCTCACAAAGACTGGCTGGCGACTCTGCAGCGCATCCAACAGCTGCAACCGCGCACGGTGATTCCGGGGCACTACCTGGGCACGCCGTCGCTGGCGTCAGTGGCCTTCACCGCCGACTACATCAAGGCTTTTGACCTGGAAACCGCCAAGGCCAAGGACTCCGCCGCGCTGATCGCGGCCATGAAAAAGCGTTACCCGACCCTCGCCGACGACAGCTCGCTGGAGCTGAGCGCCAAAGTCGCCAAGGGCGAAATGAAGTGGTGAACCGTTGTAGAACCTGACCTTTACTTGGAGAACATCATGAGCAAGATCGCAATCATTGGCGCCACCGGTCGTGCCGGTAGCCAACTGCTGGAAGAAGCCCTGCGTCGCGGCCATAGCGTGGTCGCCATCGCCCGCAATACCGACGCCTTGCCGGCGCGCGACGGCGTCACCGTCAAGCAGGTCGACGCCCTGAATGCCGAGGCCCTGCAACAGGCCGTCAGCGGCTGCGACGTGGTGATCAGCGCGGCGCACTTCGCCACCTTGCCCGCTGCGGCGGTGCTCGGTCCGGTGAAAAAAGCCGGGGTCAAACGCCTTTTGGTGGTGGGCGGCGCGGGCTCACTGTTGTTGCCGGACGGTAGCCGCGTGATCGACAGCCAGGGCTTCCCGGCCGAATACAAAGCCGAAGCCAGCGCCGGCGCCGAGTTCCTGGAGGCCCTGCGCCAGGAACGGGAACTGGACTGGACCTTCCTGTCGCCGTCGGCGGAATTTGTCGAGACCGAGCGCACCGGCACGTTCCGCCTGGGTCAGGACCATTTGCTGGTAAGCGCCGAAGGCCGCAGCTGGATCAGCTTTGCCGACTACGCTATCGCGATGATCGATGAAGTGGAAAAGCATCAGCACCCGCGCCAGCGTTTTACGGTCGGTTACTGATTGATGGAGTGACTGATCCATCGCTATCGGGGGCAAGCCCCCTCCCACATGGACTGAGGAAACCAGATCAAAACTGTGGGAGGGGGCTTGCCCCCGATGGCGATCGATCGGTCAGTTCAAGTACCGCTGCCCCACCCCTGATCTGAAGAGTGGGCCTGGCTCTGCAGCCAATTCATCAATGCCTCAAGCTCCGGCAGTGGCTGCGTACCCGGCGCAGACACCAGGTAATATCCCATCCCCGTCGGCACCCGCCGTTCAAATGGCATGGCCAGCCGCCCTGCCTTCACATCCTCGCCAATCAGCGCGCAGTCACCGATCGCCACGCCAGAGCCTTGGGACGCCACCGTCATCGCCAGGTCCAGGGTTTCGAAATGATGACCTTGGCTGACCCTGCTCAAGCGCACATCCGCCGCCTTCAGCCAGAGCGTCCAATCCCGCTCGTCTCGCGTGGGATGTAGCAGCACCTGGTGTTGCAGATCCGCCGGTGTGCGCAGCGTCGCGAGCAAGGCCGGGGCGCAGACCGGGGTGAGTCGTTCATCGAATAAATGCCGGGCCTCGGCGGGCTGCTCGGCGATGGGCGCGTAAATCACTGCTGCATCGAAAGGCTCGCGACGAAAGTCCACGGTGTTGGCCACCGTGGTAGTGAGTTCTACCGGCACATCCGGGCGTTCCCGTTGCCATTGCATCAGGCGCGGCAGCAGCCAGCGCATCACACAGGTGGAGGCCTTTAGTTGCAGGGTTTGCTGGCGCCGACCGATGTGCTCCACCGCGTCGCCGATCAGGCCAAACACCTGCTGCGCGCAGTGCTGCCACGCGCGGCCCTGCTCCGTGAGGCTCAAGCCTCGCGCCTGGCGCAGAAACAATGGGTAGCCCAAGTGGCGCTCCAGCCCGGCGATCTGCCGGCTCACCGCGCCCTGGGTGATATGCAGATGTTCGGCGGAGCGGGTGAAGTTGCAGCAGTGGGCCGTGACCCAAAAGGTGTGCAGCGCAGGCAGCGGCGGAAGGCGTTTCATGCGATGAGCCATGACGTGGGGACATGCCAAGTATGACGTTTTATCGATTGTGGGCGCCATGGGCCAACCGTTCCAATACCGCCTTCTCTCATTCATAAGAGCGACCTGTATGGCGACCTGCGGCGAAGTGTTGGTCAACCTTTTGGAAGGCTATGGTGTGGACCATGTGTTCGGCATCCCCGGCGTGCACACCGTGGAGCTGTATCGCGGCCTGGCCCGCTCCGGCATCCGCCATATCACCCCGCGCCACGAACAGGGTGCCGGTTTTATGGCCGACGGTTACGCGCGCACCCGTGGTAAGCCCGGCGTGTGTTTCATCATCACCGGCCCTGGCATGACCAATATCACCACGGCCATGGGCCAAGCCTATGCCGACTCGATCCCGATGCTGGTGATTTCCAGCGTGCAGTCGCGCAGTCAGTTGGGCGGCGGGCGCGGTAAGTTGCATGAGTTGCCGAACCAGAGTGCGCTGGTGGCTGGGGTAGCGGCGTTCTCCCACACCGTGATGTCGGCGGCGGAACTGCCAAGTGTGCTGGCGCGGGCGTTTGCGCTGTTCCAGGCCGGGCGGCCGCGCCCAGTGCATATTGAAATCCCCCTGGACGTACTGGTGGAAAACGCCGACGCGCTGCTGGACTGCGCGCCGGTCAGCGTGGCCCGCGCCGGTGCCGCACCGGCGTCCGTCGTGCAGATGGGTCGCTTGCTCGCCACAGCCAAGCGTCCGTTGATCCTGGCCGGCGGCGGTGCCATTGAAGCCGCTGCGGCACTGACCACCCTGGCCGATACCCTCGGCGCGCCGGTCGCGTTGACCATCAACGCAAAGGGCCTGCTGCCCGCCGCGCACCCGCTGCTGATCGGCTCGACCCAAACCTTGCCCGCTACCCGCGCCCTGGTGGCCGAAGCCGACGTGGTGCTGGCCATCGGCACCGAGCTGGCGGAAACCGACTACGACACGACCTTCGCCGGCGGCTTCGAGATTCCTGGCACCTTGCTGCGCATCGATATCGACCCGGACCAGACCGTGCGCAACTATCGGCCCGCCGTGGCGTTGGTGGCCGATGCGCGGATCGCCGCCGAGGCCTTGCTGGCCGAATTGAACCACACGCCGCTGCCTGCGCGCGATCCACACTGGGGGCAGCACCGCGTCGCACGGTTGTGGGCGGACTTGGCGCCGACCTGGGACGCCGCCACCCGCGCGCAGACCCTGTTCCTCAACACGGTATTGGCGACCTTGCCCGATGCCGTGCTGGTAGGCGATTCCACCCAACCGGTGTACAGCGGCAACCTGACCCTGAACCTCGACCATCCGCGTCGCTGGTTCAACGCCTCCACCGGTTACGGCACCCTGGGCTATGCCCTGCCCGCCGCCATCGGCGCCTGGCTCGGACGCGGCGATGGCCGGCCGGTGGTGTGCCTGATCGGCGACGGCGGTCTGCAATTCACCCTTCCGGAACTGGCCAGTGCCGTGGAAGCCCGCACGCCGATCATCGTGCTGCTGTGGAACAACCAGGGCTATGAAGAGATCAAGCGCTACATGCTCAACCGCGCCATCGAACCGGTGGGCGTGGATATCTACACCCCGGACTTTATCGGCGTGGCCAAGGCCCTTGGCAGTGCCACTGACAGCGCACACGACGTTGAGCAGCTAAGCAATGCCTTGCACACCGCCGTGCAACGGCAAGGGCCAACGTTGATTGAAATCGATCAGGGGCTGTGGATGAAGGCGATGTGAGCCGAGGGGGCAAGCAAAGGACCACGCCCATTAACCCCAGTGCAATTTTTCAATAGCCTTTGCGACTTTCTCATTTGCTCCGCCGGCATCCGCCATGGCCTGATCTGCGCTTGTTCACTCAAGGCTTGCCCATGGAAAACGTTCACGCAAAACCCACTACCGCCGTCTGGCTGATGCTTAGTGTTGTGCTGGTCGCCCTTAACCTGCGCCCTTCGATGGCGGCGGTCGGGCCGTTGTTGTCGTCGATTCGCGGCGATGTGCCATTGAGTTTCAGCAGCGCGGCGTTGTTGACCATGCTGCCGGTGATGGCCATGGGGCTGGCGATGTTTTTCGGCATGGGCCTGGCCAAGCGGGTGGGTGAGCACCGCAGCATCGTGTTGTCCCTGGGGGTGATCGGCGTAGCGACGTTGTCGCGGTTGTGGCTGGACTCGGCGCTGGAGCTGATCGTCAGCGCCATCGCCGCCGGGGTGGGGATTGCGCTGATCCAGGCGGTGATGCCGGCGCTGATCAAGACCCGCTTCAACCAGAACGTCTCGCTGTTCATGGGGCTGTACGTCACGGCGATCATGGGCGGCGCTGCGCTGGCCGCTTCATTCGCGCCGTTCGTGCAGGTGCAGACCGGCAGTTGGCGCATCGGCCTGGCCATCTGGGCGATGCTTGCCGTGTTGGCGCTGGTGTTCTGGTACGCCCAGCGCTCGACGCTGCCGCCAGTGCCCCAGGCCGGTTCCGACACGCAGGAACGCTTTTTCGGCAACGCACGCGCCTGGTTGCTGGCGATCTTTTTCGGCCTCGGAACCGCGTCCTACACCTGTGTACTCGCCTGGCTGGCGCCGTACTACGTGGAACAAGGCTGGAGCGAACAGAACGCCGGCCTGGTGCTGGGCTTTCTCACGGCAATGGAAGTGGTGTCGGGGCTGATCACGCCGGCCATTGCCAACCGTCGCCAGGATAAACGCAGCGTGGTGGCGACGTTGCTGGTGCTGATCATCCTCGGTTTCTGCGGCCTGATTCTGGCACCGCAACACGTGAGCCTGCTGTGGCCATGCCTGCTCGGCCTGGGCATCGGCGGGTTGTTCCCGATGAGCCTGATCCTGTCCCTCGATCACCTGGACAACCCGCGCCGCGCCGGCGGCCTCACCGCCTTTGTGCAGGGCATCGGCTACCTGATCGCCGGTGTGTCGCCGCTAATCGCCGGGGTGATTCGCGACCGATTGGGCAGCTTCGAATGGGCTTGGTGGGCACTGACCGGAGTGATCGTGGTGATGCTGCTGATGGTCACGCGCTTCGACCCGAAGCATTACGCGCGCCATTTCCGCTGAGGTCGTATTGCCAACAGTTTATGTCCCACCACAAACATAGAAACGCCCTACAGAGCTTTCTATTGGTACGACCGTTCCGTTAATCTTTTGCGCTGTCTTGTACTGAATTCGGTACATGGGATTTACGGACGAAACCGATGTTAAACAGTAACTTGCTCAGAAAACTCGATATGCAGGACTTGATGGTGTTTATCGCCGTCTATGACCAGAGCAGCGTTACCGAGGTGTCAGAAACGCTGTTTGTCAGCCAGTCCACGGTGAGCTACAGCCTCAAGAAACTGCGCACCAGTTTCGAGGACGAGCTGTTTATCAACACCCGTGCGGGCATGCGGCCGACGTACAAGGCCACCACCATGTACGAGCATGTGCAGAAGATCCTCGAAAGCATCAACCTGTGCCACGCCGGTGGCCAGGCTTTCGACCCCAAGCAGCAGGCGGTGACCTTCAATGTGTGCGCCCCGGAATACTTCGAACAGCTGATCCTGCCGCGCCTGCTCAAGCAATTCGATCGCGCCGACCTGCCGGTGATCGTTAATGTGCGCAAGCTGGAGACCGATATCCCCGCCGACGACCTGCGCGAAGGCCGCTTGGACCTGGTGATCTGTTTCGGCCCGCATTTCCACCGCGCCCATAAAGACTTCAAGACCCAAATGCTGCTGGAGGATGACCTGGTCTGTGTGTTCGACAAACGCGCCGCGCCACGGGAACCGGCGTTCAGCCTGCAATCCTTCGTCGAACGCCGCCATGTTTTTCCGACACCCTGGACATCCGACACCAACATGATCGACGGCTGGCTCGGGCGCCAGGCGCACAAACGCCAGGTGGTGGCGCGGGCCAACAGCTACAGCGCGGCGTTGAAGATGATCAGCGGCACCGACTACGTCGTCACCCTGCCCCGCCGCGTGCAAAAACTGCTGGCACCGGCCACCACCTTCGGCCACTGCGAAGCCCCCAACGGCTTGCCGGGGTTCACTTTGGATATGCAGTGGCATGAAAGCAGCGGGCAAGACCGCGCCAATGCCTGGTTCCGGGAACAACTGGTGAAGGTCTGCGCCGAGCAAGGCTTGCTCTGACGCCCGCGTACCTTAGGGGCAGTGATCAGCCGATGGCGACTTTGCTGTAGGACTCGCGATCCATATCGACCAACTGCACGCTGAGTTGCACCTGCATATCTGCCGGCCACTCGGCCACGTCCTGCAAGGCCGCCAACAGGCTCTCCGACAACTGCTTTTTAACCTGAGGCGAGCGCCCGCTGAGCAAGGACAGTTTCACCGCGATAAAGGCCCGCGGGCTCAGCGAGGTTCCGACCTGGAAACTCTCGACCTTCAACGCACGGCTTTTGATATCGAACTCGGAACCGAACTGCCCGGACGCCATCAGCACGTTATTGAGCCGCAACAGGGTTTTCTCGACGGCCAGGTCGGTGAGGTTCGCGGTGTATTCCAGGTGCAGGTGCGGCATTGATCGCTCCGAGTTATTTGTAGGAAGACGCGTAGATATAACACGGATAAAACCATCAGGCTGGGTTCACCGGCCCGCGATCCCCCATAAACGCTTCCAATCGCGAACGCACCCAACGCTCGGCCGGGTCGGTGTCCACATGGCTGAGCCAGACCATCGACAGATCCAAGGTCGGCGTTTCGAACGGGAATGGCTCGCAGAACAGATTGCCTGAAACGGCCATGGCCTCGGCGGCGTAGTCCGGCAGGCTGGCGATCAAGTCAGTGCCGGCCAGCAGCGCTGGCAAGGCGCTGTACTGCGGCACCGACAGCACCACCTGACGCTTGCGGCCGATTTCCGCCAGCCACTCATCGGCGAACCCCGACACGTTGGCGGTGTGGGACACCAGCACATGAGGCCGTGCGCAATATTCATCGAGGGTCAGCGGCGTGTCCGAGGCATCGGCGCGCAACAGGCGCGGACGGATATGACGCAACAATTTGCGCTTGGCATTGGCCGGCAGGCCACGGGTCTGGGTGATGCCGACGGTAATGTCGCCGGATGCCAACAGATCGGGAATGCGCCAGTAGTCGACATGCTGCACCACGAACACCACCTTCGGCGCTTCCTGGCGCAAGGCGCGCAGCAGCGGCGGCAACAGGCCGAATTCCACATCGTCGGACAGGCCGATGCGAAACGTCATGGTGCTGATGGACGGGTCGAAATCGTGGGTTAGGCTCAAGGCCGACGACAATGAATCCAGGGCCGGTGACAGGTGCTGAATGATTTCCTCGGCCCGCGCAGTTGGCTCCATGCGATGGCCAACGCGAATAAACAACGGGTCGTTAAACAGCGTACGCAAACGGTTGAGCGCCGAACTGATGGTGGGTTGGCCCAGAAACAGCTTCTCCGCCACGCGCGTGACGTTGCGCTCAAGCATCAGTGCTTCGAAAACCACCATCAGATTGATGTCGGCCTTGCGTAATTCATTGCGATTCATCGCGCCTGCCCTTTGCCCTAGACGAGCCGCAGTGTAGAAAGCGCCGCGGCGGGCGTCTATGCGCATTGCCGCCAAACACACCGGCAGGTCGGTACCCGCCGGTGCTGGTCAGGCCGGGTCATCAGGGTTTGAGCGGTATTTCCTGATCTCGCTCGGACAGCTCCGTGCCATCGTCGGGATGTTTCCAGGTCTGCGGTTTTTCCTCCTCGTGGCGCTGCCGGGGCTGCTCCTGCTCCGGTTCATCGTGATGCTTCGGTTCATTGCCCATTGTCACCTCCCCTCCCAAGAATTGGACACAGCTACAAGCATAGAACAGGACAAAGGGTTTGGCCGCCTTCTTGATTGATAGCTATTACGCATCAATAAATCCAAAATTTTCACTTATCATTTCTAAATGTGTCAGCCACTATCCCAAGTCTTAAGCGAAACAAGCACTTTAAAAAGAACGCTGGAGACACAACACCATGACTAGCTCAACCCGGCCTGACTCTGCCCGCTCCAAAGTGGGCGCGGTATTGCGCGTTACTTCGGGTAACTTCCTCGAACAGTTCGACTTCTTTCTGTTCGGCTTCTATGCCACTTACATTGCCGCCGCGTTCTTCCCCGCCGCTAATGAGTTTGCGTCATTAATGATGACCTTCGCCGTGTTCGGCGCAGGCTTCCTGATGCGACCCCTGGGTGCAATCGTTTTGGGTGCCTATATTGATGACGTGGGTCGCCGCAAAGGCCTGATCGTGACGCTATCGATCATGGCCAGCGGTACGCTGTTGATCGTGCTGGTGCCGGGCTATCACAGCATTGGTCTGTGGGCGCCGCTGCTGGTGCTGCTCGGTCGCCTGCTGCAAGGCTTCTCGGCCGGCGCGGAACTGGGCGGTGTGTCGGTGTACCTGGCCGAGATGGCCACGCCGGGCCGCAAAGGTTTCTATACCAGCTGGCAATCGGGCAGCCAGCAGATCTCCATCGTGGTCGCCGCCGCGCTGGGTTATGGCTTGAACGTGTGGATGGAACCGTCGGTGGTGGCCGACTGGGGCTGGCGCATTCCGTTTGCGGTGGGTTGCGTCATCATCCCGTTTATCTTTGTACTGCGTCGCAACTTGCAGGAAACCGAAGAATTCGCCAACCGCAAGCATCGCCCGACCATGCGCGAAGTGCTGGCAACCCTGGTAAAGAACTGGACCGTAGTCATCGGCGGCATGCTGATGGTGGCCATGACCACCACTGCGTTCTATCTGATCACCGTGTACGCACCGACCTTCGGCAAGACCGTGCTGCAACTGAGCACTTCCGACGCACTGCTGGTGACCTTGCTGGTGGCCATCTCCAACTTCGTCTGGCTGCCCATCGGCGGCACTCTCAGTGACCGTTTCGGTCGTAAACCGGTGCTGATCGCCATGACTGCGCTGACCGTGCTCACGGCCTATCCGGCGTTGTCCTACGTGGTCAACGCGCCGAGCTTTGCGCATATGCTGGAAACCCTGCTGTGGTTCTCCTTCCTGTACGGCATGTACAACGGCGCCATGATCCCGGCGCTGACCGAAATCATGCCGGTGGAAGTGCGCGTGGCGGGTTTCTCTCTGGCCTACAGCCTGGCGACCGCGATCTTCGGCGGCTTCACCCCGGCTATTTCCACCTGGTTTATTCACATCACCGAAGACAAAGCCTCGCCGGCCTATTGGATGATGTTCGCCGCGCTGTGTGCACTGTGCTCGACCCTGGCGCTGTACCGCCGCGCCAACGCCCGTGGTCAAGTGATGCAGGGGGCCGTGTGATGAAATCAATGTTCAAAACCCTGACCGCCCTCGCCCTCGGCGCCCTGGCACTAACGGCCCAGGCCGAACAGCTCAAGGTGATGACGTCCGGCGGCTTCACCGCAGCTTATAAAGTGCTGGGCCCGCAATATGCCCAGCGTAGCGGCGACACCCTCGACACTATTCTCGGCCCATCCATGGGCAAGGCGCCGGAAGCGATTCCCAACCGCCTGGCCCGCGGCGAGCATGCCGACGTGGTGATCATGGTCGGCTATGCCCTGGATGAGTTGATCAAACAAGGTAAGGTGGACCCCGCTTCACGGGTGGAACTGGCCGACTCGCGCATTGGCCTGGTGGTCAAGCAAGGGCAGCCAAAACCAGCGATTGGCACCGACGCCGAGCTAAAGGCTGTGCTCAGCAACGCCAAGTCCGTGGCGTATTCCGACAGTGCCAGCGGCGTGTATGTGGAAAAAGAGTTGTTCAAGAAACTCGGTATGCCGGCCAAGGGCACCATGATCGAACGCCTGCCGGTGGCCGAGCAGGTAGCCAAGGGTGATTACGATGTGGGCTTGCAGCAGGTGGCGGAACTGTTGCCGGTACCGGGCGTGACCTTTGTGGGCAAGATCCCTGAAGACGTGCAATCGGTGACGCGCTTCGCCGCGGGCATTCCGGTGAACGCCGAGCACCCTGAGCAGGCCAAGGCGCTGCTGCAGTTCCTTGCCTCTCCCGAGGTGCAACCGGCGGTGCGGGCCACCGGCCTGGACTCAGTGTCACACTGACCGAAACGGCATCTCGCGCACCAAGCGCTCCAACTCCAGCGCCGCTGGCGGCAAAGTCCGCCCGCGGCGCTTGATCAAGCCCACATTGCGCATCACCTGCGGCTCCACCAGCGGCACGCTCACCAGAATCGGGTGCTCGCACGCTGGCATCGCAATCGACGGCACCATCGCCACCCCCAGCCCCGCTTCTACCAGCCCGATCATGGTGGTCACGTGGTGGGTCTCGCAAATACTCAGCTTCTTAACGCGCACGCCACGCAAGGCCTGGTCGAGCAGAAAACGATTGCCCGAGGTCTTGTCCACGCTGATGTAGTCGTGCTCATAGGCTTCGGCCCACGTCACGCTGGCGCGTCCGGCCAGCGGATGGTCACGCCGGCACGCCAACACGTAGCGCTCTTGCAACAACAGTTCGAACTCCACCTCATCGGCCAGGCTGCCGCTGAAACTCACGCCGAAATCCGCCTCGCCGCTTTCCACCGCACTGCACACCTCGCCGGCACTGGCGTCGAGTACCCGCAGACGAATCTTCGGGTAGAGCTTGTGGAATTCGGAGATCACGTGAGGCATGAAGTAGTACGCGGTAGAAGGCACGCAGGCGATGGTGACGTTGCCCATGCGCGTCGATGCCACGTTGCTGATACCCATCAGGGCGAGGTCCAGGTCGTCGAGCATGCGTTCGACCTGCGGGAGAAAAGCGCGTCCCACCATGGTCAGACTGACGCGCCGGGTAGTGCGCTCGAACAGCTTCACGTCCAGCGCCGATTCGAGCTTTTCGATGCGGCGGCTCAAGGCCGGTTGCGAGATGCGGATCGCCTCGGCAGCGCCGCGGAAACTGCCTTTGTCCACCACGGCACGAAAGGCCTGAAGGTCATTGAGATCGAAATTGATAATCACGGGAAACACTGGCCGACTAGGGGGGGCGATCTATAGTACCCGAGGGCCATGAACGTGGCGCGACGCACTTTGTAGACATCCCCCGGAATAATTAGCGTAAACCGTTTCAAACCACACATTTTGGTATAGATTGCGCGCAGCATATAACAGGCATCCAGGAGCTTTCCAATGGCGACACTTCACGCGACTACCGTTCAGGCGCTGCAAAGCAACAAACTCAGCTTGTTGACCACATGGATCGAAAGCCTCGAAGCTTCGGGTGCCACCCGCAACGTCAAGGAAGCCGACCTGAAACAACAGGCCAACGACTTCCTGAACACACTGATTGCAGCCCTGGAACAAGGCGGTTCGCAGAACGTTAACCAGGAGAACTGGGCCGAAACCCGCGTACTCCTGGAAAAGCTGTCCCACAGCCGCGCACTGGTCGGCCAGGACTCGCAACAAACCGCCAGTTTCATCTTCGCCCTCAAAGGCCCGCTCTTCGCCCTGCTGCAACGCGAATATGCCGAGCAGCCAGCGCAACTGGCCGAACAGCTATGGGAAATCTCCGAGCTGCTGGACGCCTTGGGCATGCACACCATCCGTACCTTCCAGAAGTCCCGCGAGCTGGTGATCAAACGCCAGCAGGAAGAACTGCTGGAACTGTCCACGCCGGTGGTCAAGTTGTGGGACGGCGTGCTGGCCCTGCCGATGATCGGCACCCTGGATTCCCAGCGCACCCAGGTGGTGATGGAATCGCTGCTGCAACGCATCGTCGACACCGGCGCGGAAATTGCGATCATCGACATCACCGGCGTGCCGACCGTCGATACCCTGGTGGCCCAGCACCTGCTCAAGACCGTGACCGCCATTCGCCTGATGGGCGCCGACTGCATCATCAGCGGCGTGCGCCCGCAGATCGCCCAGACCATCGTTCACCTGGGCCTTGACCTGCAAGGCGTAGTCACCAAGGCCAATCTCGCCGACGCCCTGGCCCTGTCCCTCAAGCGTCTGGGCGTGACCGTGACCAAGGCCGTCTGACCATGGAACGCATCCCGATTTTGCAGATGGGCGAGTTTCTGCTCGTGACCATCCAGGTGGATATGCACGACCAGCTCGCGTTGACGCTGCAGGACGACCTGTCCGAACGCATCAACCGCACCTCGGCGCGTGGGGTATTGATCGATATCTCGGCGCTGGACATGGTCGACTCCTTTATCGGCCGCATGATCGGCACCATCTCCGGGCTCTCGCGGATCATGGATGCACAGACCGTGCTGGTGGGTATGCAGCCGGCAGTGGCCATTACCCTGGTGGAGCTGGGCATGACCTTGCCTGGAGTCGCCACCGCACTCAATGTCGAACGCGGCATGAAGCTGTTGCGCGAGCGGGTAGAAAACTCATGACCCTGGCCAGCAATGGCACTCATCCCGTGCTGATCGAACAGGACGTTGTGCTGGCTCGACAACTGGTCCGCAAACTGGCCCAGGATTGCGGCATGCGCCTGATCGACCTGACCAAATTGGTCACGGCCGTCAGTGAGCTGGCGCGTAACACGGTGGTCTACGGCGGCGGCGGGTATATGGATTGGGAAATAGTCGAGAAAGACCTGCGCTCCGGCGTTCGTCTGACGTTTCGCGACGAAGGCCCAGGCATTCCCGATATCAAACTGGCGATGACCGACGGCTGGACCTCCGGCGGCGGGCTCGGCCTGGGGCTGACCGGCGCCAAGCGCCTGGTGGACGAATTCGAACTGGATACCGCACCCGGCCAGGGCACCCGCGTGACGATCACTCGATGGTCCTGAATATTCCCAGCGCCCTCACGCAGGTGTTGTTGATCGAGGATGTGAGCCAGATTGGTCACGCCCGACGTACCGCACAGAAACTCGCCGAACACTTGGGCTTCGACGAAACCGACGCCGGTCGCGTGGCCCTGGTGGCCACCGAACTGAGCAGCAATATCCTCAAGCATGCCGCCCACGGCCAATTGCACCTGCGCGCCACCGGCAACGGCGGTGTGGAGATGATCGCCGTGGATCGCGGCCAGGGCTTTGACCTGGACAGCTGCCTGGTGGACGGGTTTTCCACCGGCGGCACCCAGGGCATCGGCATGGGCGCCATTTCACGGGTGGCCCAAGTGTTCGATGTGTACGCCGACCCACGCGGTACGGCGATGCTCGCGCGCCTGTATCCGAGAGCCTCAACGGCCAAGGACATACGTTACGGGGTCAGCCAACACTCCCTGCATGACGACCCGGCCTGCGGCGATGCCTGGCACCTGGCAATCGAACCCGGCCGCTTCAGTGTGATGGTGGCCGATGGGCTGGGTCATGGCAGCGAAGCCGAACGCGCCGCGCGGGACGGCGAACAGGTGTTCGCACGGGGCGCCTTTGACGAAGCGACGCTGCTGATGGCAGATATGCACGCCGGCATGAGCGGTACCCGTGGCGGTGCCGTGGCCGTGGCGCAATACAACGCGGCGACCGGCAGCCTGCGCTTTACCGGCGTGGGCAATATCGGCGCCAGCCTGATCGGCCCTGGCAAGTCCCGCGGTCTGGCGTCTCATCCAGGCATCGTCGGCGTGCAGTTTCGCAAGGCGCAGCCATTCGACTACGCTGAGGTCAGCGGCCAGCTGCTGATCTTGTTCAGCGACGGCCTGCAGTCACGCTGGAACCTGGCCGACTACCCCGGGCTGACGCACCGCCACCCGGCTTTGATCGCCGCCATCCTGCACCGTGACTTCTGTCGCGGCCGGGATGACGTCACCGTTTTCGTGATTGCCCTGGAGGCCATCGATGGCTGATACCACTGCCTCGCTCGCCGCAGAAGTCCAGCGCTTGCGTCAAGAGGCCGATGCGCTGCGCGCCGAATTGGACGAGACCAACCAAGGCGTGCTGGCGCTGTATGCCGAGCTGGATACCCAAGCCGATCAACTGCGCCAGGCCTCGGACCTCAAGAGCCGCTTCCTGTCGTATATGAGCCACGAGTTCCGTACTCCATTGGGCTCGATCCTGAGTATCACCAGCCTGCTGGACGATGAACTCGACGGCCCACTCAGCCCCGAGCAACACACCCAGGTGGGCTTTATCCGCAGCTCGGCGCGAGAACTGCGCGAGATGGTCGACGATCTGCTGGACCTGGCCAAGATCGAGGCAGGGCGCATCAGCATCTCCCCGGCCTGGTTCGATATGTTCGACCTATTCTCGGCCCTGCGTGGCATGTTCCGGCCGATTGTGGATGCGTCGTCGGTGGACCTGATCTTCGAAGAGCCCGCCGGCCTGCCCAAGCTTTATACCGATGACAAAAAGCTCGCGCAGATCCTGCGCAACTTTATCTCCAACGCGCTGAAGTTCACGCTGCAGGGCGAGGTGCGGGTGTCGGCGCGCATGGAGAACGAGCGGGAGATCCGCTTCGCGGTGCAGGACACCGGCCTTGGCATCCCCATCGAACTGCACAGCAACCTGTTCGAGGATTTCTCGCAGATCGACTCGCCGCTGCAAAAGCGCCTGCGGGGCACCGGGCTGGGGCTGTCGCTGTGCAAGCGCTTCGCCGAGCTGCTGGGCGGCCGGGTTGGGGTAGAAAGCACGCCCGGCGTGGGTTCGTTGTTCTTTGTGGTCATTCCCCTTTCCATCGCCAACGAGACCGTCGATGAAACGTGACATCCAACTGCTGATCGTCGACGACAACGCCGCCACGCGTTACGCCCTGCGCCGGCGCCTGGAGAACCATCACTACCAAGTGCTGGAGGCCGGCACCGGTCAGGACGGCCTGGACCTGATCGCCAGCCGTACCATCGATGCGCTGATCCTGGACGTCAACCTGCCGGACATGAGCGGCTTCGACATCGTGCGCGGCCTGCGCGCTGACCCCGCCACCGCGTTGCTGCCGGTGGTGCATGTGTCGGCGGCTTCGATCGAGACCGGCGATATCATAACCGGCCTGGACGCCGGCGCCGACGCATACCTGATCCACCCGGTGGACCCTGAAGTACTGCTGGCCACCCTGCGCACCTTGTTGCGGGTCCGCGACACCGAGTACGCCTTGCGCGAGAGTGAGGCACGCTTTCGTGAGATTTTCTTCAACATCAGTGCGCCTATCGCAGTGATGGACGCGCAGCTCAAAGTCCACGAGTGCAACCACGCCTTCGCTCAACTGATTCACGACAACCTCAACCCAGACGCTCTGCTGGAATGCTTCGCCGCCGATCAATTGGCCGTGATCCAGGAGCTGTGCCTGCGCCTGGCCGCTGGTGAACGCTGGAAAGGCACCTTGCTGATGAAGGTCGACGACCAGTTGCGCGAGACCGAGTGGCAGATTTCACCCTACCGCCGCGCCGGCCTGAGCCTGGTGTTTGTTGAAGACGTGACCGAGCATCGCCATCGCGAACGGCATCAACAGGCCGAACTGGCCAACGCCGCGAGCCAACTGGCGCGCACCGAAGCCCAATTGCTGCAGGCGCAGAAGATGGATGCGTTGGGCAAGCTCACTGGCGGTATCGCCCACGACTTCAACAACCTGCTGACCGGCATCATCACCAGCCTGGAACTGATCAAAAAACGCATCCAGAGCCAGCGCACCGAAAAAGTACTGGGCTATGCCGACGCCGCGCTGAACTCCGCCCTGAGCGCCGCCGGCCTGACCAACCGCCTGCTCGCATTCGCGCGCCAGCAGCCTCTGGATACGCGCCCTACCGATATCAACGCGCATATCCGTTCCCTGGAAGAGTTGCTGATGCGCACCATCGGCGAGCACATCGCGCTGAATCTGGAGCTGACCAACAACCCGGCTGTGGCGATGGTGGACCCGATTCAACTGGAAAGCGCTGTGCTCAACCTGGTGATCAACGCCCGGGATGCCCTGCCACAAGGCGGGATCATCTGGGTCACCACCTACCCGGCGTATTCCACCGGTAACCCCAAGCTGGAAAACGGCCCGTACATTGCCCTGTCGGTACGCGACAACGGTGTGGGCATCGAACCCAGCGTCATCGACAAGGTGTTCGACCCGTTCTTCACCACCAAACCGGTGGGCCAAGGCACCGGCCTGGGCCTGTCGACTATCTACGGGTTCGCGCGCCAGTCCGGCGGCGACGCACAGATCCGCAGCGTGACCCGCCAGGGCACCGAAGTGACCATCATGCTGCCCGCTGCCGACGGTCCTGCGGCCCAGGCCATCAAGGTAGAAGCATTGCCAGGCATGGGTCACGGCGAACATATCCTAGTGGTCGAAGACATGCCGTCTGTGCGCGGTTTCGTGGCCGAAGTCCTGATGGATGCGGGCTACCGCTGCAGCCTGGCAGCGGACGGCGACGAGGCCATTGTCATGCTGCGGGCCGATCCAACAATCAACCTACTGCTTACCGATTTCGGTCTGCCCTACATGACCGGTCGCGAGCTGGCGGACCACGCACGGGGCATGCGCGAGGAGCTACCGATCCTATTTATGACCGGTTACGCCGAAAACGCGGCAAACCGACAGGATTTTCTCGGCGAACGCATGGACCTGATCACCAAGCCATTTCATATCGATCAATTGCTGGAAAAAATCCGCCAGGGGCTAGAACCGTCCAAACCTGGGTCCTCAACCTGATTTTTCAGACAATAACTGCGTAGTCTGGCGTATTTCCAAGGGTGGCGAACCTGTCAAGAATGACAGTACCGCCGGTCTTGTGACGCGTTGACGCCCAGACTCATCGGAACTTTGATTATGGATACCGTCGTCAGGTCGACTCGACTGACGGTAGACACCAAGGCTTCGAGGATATGAGCAATGAGCGACAGACAACACGGCACTGTGAAGTGGTTCAACGAAGCCAAGGGCTTCGGCTTTATTAGCCCGGAGAATGGGCCTGACCTGTTCGTGCATTTCAGAGCGATTATGGGCACCGGCTTCAAAACGCTGACCGAAGGGGAAAAGGTCACTTTCGAGGCTGTGCAGGGACAGAAAGGCATGCAGGCGGACAAAGTCCAAGTCGAAAAATAACCCCCACACGCTTACCGGCCACAACCGGCCACGTATTGCACTGAAAAAGGAGAACGGCCATGCCCATTGAAACTCCACAGACTGCAATTCCCACCAGCAACGAGACGATACCCTACGGCGAGCAAGAGGTTTTCTTCAGCTATAACGGTGAGCCGGTACTGCGTCCTGGGCAAGTCGTGACCTACGAACGGGTCAGAGGTCCGGGCGGTGAGTGGCAGGCGATCAATATCGAGATCGTGAAGGACGTCACCGTGAACTAGCGCAAAAACACCCCACGAACCAGCGGGTCACTTCATCGTTGCCACTGACCTGCACGGTCTGGGTCAGTTCGCCCCGGGCGACGCTTGCGCGGCGCGCATCGACTGGCCCAGCGGACCGAACATACTGCGCGTCAACAACCAGGCCAGCACCACCGTGCTCAAACCGGTCAGAAGCACAACCCCGAACACTCTGTTGCGCGAGCGGCTGTATTGAGCCTCGGCCGCTTGGCCTTGCATTCTTGCTCTATGATGCACAGGTACAAAACTCCAGGGGGAGGCTGATGTGATGACTGCTGGTTTTAATCCGTTAGTGCATATCGATTGGAAAACCCCCGGCGGCGAATGGCTGTCACTGCTGCCACCTGTCTACCCCCACATCAGCGTGTTTTCCGGCGCGGCCTTCGAAACGCTGCTGGATGAACTCTGCAATGAAATGCCCGAGGTGTGCTTCGAAGCGCTGGCCACTGCACTGGCGCGCGAAGGCTTCGACCTGTGGAACCTCGACGCGGGGGGCGACGATTACCGCCCGGTGATTGTCCCCGCCAATCAGCGCGAGCGGTTTACCCAACATTGGTGCGGACAGAAGACAGCCCTGCATTTCAAGCCGACACTCATCCAAGCGCAAACACCGCCCGCAGCCAAGCCCAAACGCAGCAAGCTCCAGTGGCTGCAGGACGTACATGAATACCCAGGCCCAACGTATGTGCACGAAGGCAACTATCGCAACGGCTGGGCCGCGATCACTGAGCAGGAGGACGATAGCTGGTTATGCTTCCTGATCGATTACAACGCCTGGCCGCCTACCGAGCAGGACATGCTCGAACTCCGCAAAGACGGCGTGGACGGCGCCGATCTGCAACTGATCGATGCCAACGTTCAACGCAGCCTGTGGAAACGTCAGGTAACGCGCGGCGCGTACCGTTCGGATGATCGCTATCAATACGAGATCCGCAAGGGCAACAGCGTTGAGGTTTTCGGCCCCGTCGAGACGCAATGGCCGGCGTTTGAAGATCCCTGCGTGGTGGTCGAGGATCAAGTCTTCGAGCGTCAACGCCTCTACGAACCCGAGGCATTGACGCGGATCTGGCGCATCACCGCGCAGACCAGCGAGATCATTTTCGAACACCCCGATGAACTGACCCTCCTGCCCATCGGCCCCAACCGTTTGCTGTTTATGCAGCACAACGGCCCGTGCTGCTGGATTTGGAGTCAATACCTTGCACAACCGGTCACCATTGCCGCCAAACCGATGCCGGCTGAAGCCTATCAACTGCGCGCAGCCACCGCTTACCTGGGAGGCGATGAGGTGCTGTTATTCAGCGAAGGCGCGCGCCCCAACCCCGAACACCCCGGCTACCAGGAAAGCGTGCTGCTAGCATGGCGCTTTAACTTCGTCACCGGCACCAGCACCCAGGCGGTACTGGACGGCTTCGGCAGCGAAGTGCGCCAGGACACGCGCCTGCTGGTCACTCAGCCCAGGCAAGTCATCACCCTGCGCACCTTTCACGGCCGGTTGGACGTTGCCCGTGGCCACGGTGATTGGTGGGTGTGGAGTTATCACACGCAAACCTTCGGCACCCACACCTTGGCGTGGTTGTGGAACCAGTGCAGCAACGATGTATTGAAACTGTCCTCCAAGGACATCCCACGGGTTAAACCGCAGATTCGTTACGTGGCGGCGCAGGATAGGTATTTGGCGTTCGAAACGGAATATGTCGCGCGGCTGCCGCAGTTTGCGCAAATGGCGCAGGCTTTGGGGAGTGAGGGGCTAGTGTTTAAGTGAAGGACGCTGGTGCTCGCACTGGACACAACCCACCTCTAAAATGAAGCAATCGGAAACGCAAAAGCCCCTGAAAGGATTAAACCTTTCAGGGGCTTTTGGTTATTCAATAATGGCGGAGAGATAGGGACGTTCAGAATCATACTCCACAACCCGTCAAAACCAACAACTACAGGCAATTTCGAGTATTTTGCTACAAAATTCTGCTACAAAATTGTCCAGTCTCCTTCAGCTAATGAGCTAATCATCTGAGTGCCATCAATGGAGACAATTTTCAGGTTCACGCTACCATCGTCATTAGTATTTGACTGATCAATCACAGGCATGAACCCCTTGATTCTTGTCTCAAAGCAAGGGGTCTGAATAATATTACCAAACAGATTGAAGGGTTTGGCCTGCATCTCTTTTATCTGAACATCAGCTTGAATCGGTTTTCCAGAATGACCATCAAGGGGGGTAGGTTCGTAGTTCTCGTAGAACGCATCCCATATCTCTTCACCCGCCGCCACTATCTGTTCAAGAGGACCATCTACCAAGGGGTATAGATTATTAATTCGGCTTTCATCCTCTTCATCAATTAGCAATGAACGGATTAGCAAAGGAGTTTTTATTTTGTTAGCTATGGCTTTGCCCTTCTCAACCATGCGTACTAGCCAATGAAAAACACTTAAGAACTCTCTATACTCAGCAGTATGTTCCTCACCAATCCGGACACTATTAGAGCCAAATATCAAGTCAACACCAATCTGAACATGTGTATGTTGATGAATAAACTTAGCTATTTTCATAGCCTTATGGTAATGGGGCAGATTACGAATTTCGCGATCTTGCCAAATCTCCAAATTAAACGAGAAATCCAATTTAACCGCTTTTCTATCTTTCAAACTACAGTACACAAAGGAGAACATTCCATCTAAAAACGAACCACGTATTGTTAACTCATCAGAACCAGAAACCACTGTAGAGAGTGAGGTGCCAACCTCAAATTCAGAACCATTTTTAGCAACTAGATACATGATTGTTTGAATATCTGGCTGATTTGGACTAATGACCAACCGACCATCTACTCCTCTTTCGGTAACAATCGCTTCAAATAACGGTGAACCTTCAAAGCCTATATCATTTAATGAGACTTCAAGAGGATGACCTTTTCTTAGCATATCCGACCACCGCTGACTCATCTCACCCCGCTTTTCTTCATTGCGAAGAACAAGCGTAATTTTTGGATTCTGACCGGGTTTTGGGGTAATTGTATGGAGAGTCCCTGAATCAGAAATTTCCACCATCACGTCAAAGCGTGAATCAAGTTTTTTAATTGCGTCGGTGTAGGCGAGATGAACAGATTGAACTGGGAATTTAAAAGGGTTTACCATATTGTTAAAATTTAGCGTTAAAGCCCGAAAAACCTCCGTGCGTATGCCTTCAGATAATTCAAATTGAGTTAAAGACTTTGTTCCGACCATAGACATTGAACGTTTTTCAGCCTTCAACTTCCATTCATTTAATAGATCAACTGAATAGCGGGCTTCATCGCGATCAATGATTATTGAACAAGACCCACAAAGCCAAATTCCATTCTTGTAGGAACTACGCTCCAACTTGGTCTGATTTTTATTGTATCGAGCAGCACCGGGACCGGGAGCGGCCGCACAAATGTGAGCAGCAATACCATTACCAGCGTAATTATTACGTACCAAATTCGCACCAATTGTATAACTCAGACAATCGGGATTTGAACACACCCCGGCAGCCATGTGTTGTAAGAGCAATTTCGTGGGCTTATCAAAATCATGGCGTTCGTGCATATCAATGACGTCACCATTAGGCAAGGTCACTTTTTGATTTTTGACTTTCGCTTTTTTTTGGTTCATTCAAGAGCACTCTAAATTCTGATAATGCACATTCTTTGCTTGCTTGATGCCTGCCTTTTTAACTAGCCCCTGTGCAAGCATTAGACTTTTAAAGTATCAACCGCAATTTCAGACAACTCGAAGTCTTTCATTGTTTTTGCGAACAACAGTTCATGCGACTCTTTTTCAATAATTTTATTTGTCATCTGTACTATTTTTATGTCATATACATCCTGCAGTCCAATCGTGCCAGTTTTTCTACTAATATCAGGCACACTGATTTGAACCATAAGCCTTGGTGTTAAGGGCATAGCCCCATAAGCTTTCAGCCCCGGCTGGTTGACAGTTTCATCGAAATACATTGCCGGACAGTCAGACGTCAGGTAATTCAAATTCGTATGGTTTTTTGAAATTACCATGCTACATCCAGCTTTCTCAAGCTGAAGGCAAAACTCATAAGCCTGAATATACAACATACATTTCAAAACCGATTGCTTTTGAACAGGTGTCAGAATGAATTTCTCATCGCCACGTTCTAGAAGCAACTGAGATATTTTTTGCTCAACTAAAGTAATCCTCCCCTTAGTCCTAAACAATTGAAAACTGTAAAAAACCAAAATATTTTTGAACGTCTCAGCAGTTGGCGGAACAAATACAGTAGAGCCCTGAGATTTACTGAATGCATTTATTTCAGTGGAAACAGCAGTCTCAATTTCCTCATAAGCATCTTCAAGATGATGCTTTTTCATATGCTTAAGAATTTCTTTAGCGTTATCCCTTAACACCTTATGATCGTTGACAATCCCAACTCCTTTATTAATGGTGTCATCCGCCAATTTCAAAAAAAGTAATTCCCGCAGAATTTTTTTAATAAGCGGACTTTTTTTTGCCTTCTCACTATATGTGTAGTCCAACATATCCCAGACCACATCATCCATTTCAATCTCGTAAAAATAATTTTCAACAGCTACATCATCAGCGGTTGTCTTTGGATAGACAGAGAACACTTCCCCTACACTTCTCTTGACAAATATTCTTTCACCAGCCAGCCATAACTTCAGATAAAATTTCGAAACATAATGCTGACGCTTTTTATAATTCAACTGTGATAAATCAAACAACTCCAAACTACCCATGTTTGTATCCATGCTCACACCCCTAGTGACTGCAGCTCAAATGGTGGCAGTTTAACACTGTTTTTGGATAGACAAAAACAACAGGAATTATTAAGCTGGGCCGATGGTAAATTGTCAGGGAGTGAAAAATGAAAATCATCGCAACACTATTCAATATTGCTGCACTGCTAACCATTGGCTATCTGATGATTGATAAAGGCATGCCAAGGAACGATGAATGGGGAATTATCATTGCTTTTGCGGGTGCAAGTATCAGTACCTTGATTTACATTTTCACTCAGAAAAGTACTGAAAGCTCATTTCTTGGCCTTTGGCTTCAACGCAAGAAACTTGAAGAACAGAAGAAAATTGACCAATTAAGGACAAAGTAACTAGCTTTAGCGACACTGATGAACACCGATTAGAAACTAGAAAGCTTTTAAACATGACTGGACGATTAGTACCTTTATGACATCCGAATTTACTCACCATCATCTTGGGAGTTTAGGTAATTTGCAATTACGTCTCCATGACAAGCCGCCGGCTTACAGTGACAACCTAGCGTTTTACCCCTTAACTTTTCAATATTCATATCAAACTGTTCCGGCAATTTGAGAAAACGCCTTTCGAAATCATAAGCGAATTTGGCTATTACCTCGTCGCGTGTCCCCTCTTTGCCCATTTGGTAAGGGTTACCCCAAAGAGTCCCCCTGCCAATGTAAACATCATAGCTATCACCTAAATCCTTATTTGAGACCTTGGTTATTTTCAAGTTTACTTTTCTTATAGGTATTTTTCTGTCAAGCAACTTATTAAAGAGCATGAAAAAGCAGTTTCTTTCTTCGTCCTGGAAAAGAATCGCATGCGTAACATTATCCAAAGCGTCATCATCGGAGCCCAAACGCATGACATGCAAACCTTTCGACTTCGAATAATTTTCTATGAATTCGTTTTCATCACGCACGTAAATCAGCTCTACTTTTTCAAGAGAGCTGATAATTTTATCGACTTTTCTTTCAAACTTGGAATATGAAAGAAAGTCAATAGGATATGCGATCAAGACCTTTGCTTCTTTGCTCATACTAAATCTTTGACAACTGCATCAGATTGATCCCACGCTTGCTTGAGGTAATTTGCAACCAGACGTCTGTGGCAGTGGTGCGGTTGGTGCTCACTGCAAAGCAAGCATCCCTCATCAATAATTTCTGGTTTTACGTGCTTTTCAATATTTCGCTTCGCCATAAGATTGAGGAATTTATCTTCATACTGCTGCCAAGAAATTTCTTTTTTCTGGTATGGCGACAAAATTTCTTTTGTAGGTGCCAATTCTGGCAAATGAACGTAGTCGACGTCGCATATTTCTTTTAAAAAATATTTCAAGTCATCTCTTTTTGCAAAACCTGAGAGCTGAGAAATATTATTCAATCGAACGTCAACAACCCGCTTGGTGCCAGATAATTTTATGAGAGAAAAAAAACGTTCTGCTTTTTTCTCTGTAAATCCGATAGTGAATATTTTCATTGGCAGCCTCAGAAAGCGTGGGCGATCAGCTTGTAGCTGTCACCAGAGGGAAGTTTTTCACCTAAGCTAATCGTCAAATAGGAAATATTGGCTAGCTGATAGCTCCCAACCGCTCTATTTTGATAATCAAATACCAACGATGAATCAGTCGCGGTCAGACCATATTTTACGCCGTTATAGTCGAAAAAAACCCGAACCTTTGGCTTATCACCATGCTCCATAGCAACCCTGATATGGACGTTTTCCGGCCGAATTAAATATAGGGATTTGATTGGGCTGGCCAGAAAAACACTAGGGACTTTGTCATTGGTGCCATAGGTACTGTCGTGACCGTTCTCCCAAAGCTTATCTGGTGAGTCCATATAACCGGCTAAATCAGCAATTGTCAGTCGCCCTACACGCTGCCATTTTTCACCAGAGATAATCAAGTTTTCTTGCTGAAATGTTCCTTCCTGCTTAGCAGAAAAAGAAATTTGCATTACGTCAAGAGGGACCGCAAATCCTCCCGTAGCGTACTGGCGTTCCGCATCCAAAATCGCTCTGTTTTCTTCTCTGTTACCGACAGGTCGAACCCAATAGCCTTTATATTTGCCACTAACGATTTTTCCGGCAACACAACGTGCCTTGTGCTTCCACGAGTTTGCTAGACAGACGATCTGGTAAGACATGGTGACCCTTTCCTTGGTGGCGTTATGCCTCCATCCTCACTGACATTTGTCTTAGAAGCAACACTACCTTGGTTCACCCCTTCCCATATTAATGCCGTTCGTCAAACGGTCTGTGCCGCAAAGCAAGAGCGTCTAACGCATATTCGCTCGCGTGCTGAGCAAAGCGAGGGGAACCCCGCCGTTTCGCACCATAGACGCCCACAGAGGATACTGGCTAATGAGACTAGACAGCCAGGATCACCTGATTAAAAAGACAGACGAAAAAAAACAGCGATTTGATCGCTGTAGTTTTGCAAAGAATGCTGCAAACCACTGCTACAAATCGCTGTTTCTTAACCTTCGTAACTCATTGATTTACAAAGGTTTTTCTGTAATGGCGGAGAGATAGGGATTCGAACCCTAGGTACCGGTGAAGGTACAACGGATTTCGAATCCGTCCCATTCGGCCACTCTGGCATCTCTCCAACGGCGCGCATCATAACAGCCTGTTTCATGGAAGCAAAGCTCTTACGAGATTTTTTTCCGTGCTATCAGATGCTTGCGTCGATTACAGCGGTACGCCAAGACGGTTGGCGACTTCTTCGTAGGCTTCGATCACGTCACCGAGGCCCTGGCGGAAGCGGTCTTTGTCCATCTTCTTCTTAGTGGCCTTGTCCCACAGGCGGCAGCCGTCCGGGCTGAATTCGTCGCCCAGGACAATGGAGCCGTCGTGGAACACACCGAATTCCAGCTTGAAGTCCACCAGCAGCAGGCCAGCGTCGTCGAACAGCTTGCTCAGCACGTCGTTGACCTTGAGGGACAACTCCTTCATGCGCGCCAGTTGCTCAGCGGTGCCCCAGCCAAAGGCCACGACGTGGGATTCGTTGATGAAGGGATCGCCTTTGGCATCGTCCTTCAGGAACAACTCGAAGGTGTACGGATTGAGCTTCATGCCCTCTTCCACACCCAGGCGCTTGACCAGGCTGCCAGCGGCGTAGTTACGCACCACGCACTCGACCGGGATCATGTCCAGTTTCTTGACCAGACACTCGTTATCGCTCAGCAGCTTGTCGAACTGGGTCGGAATACCGGCCGCTTCGAGCTTCTGCATGATGAAGGCGTTGAACTTGTTGTTCACCATGCCCTTGCGATCGAGCTGTTCGATGCGCTTGCCGTCGAACGCCGAGGTGTCGTTGCGAAACAGCAGGATCAGGCGGTTGGCGTCGTCGGTCTTGTACACCGACTTGGCTTTGCCGCGGTAGAGTTCTTCACGTTTTTCCATGATGGGCTCCGCTTTGAGTGAGGTGGGCTAGGCGATATGTCGCCAGTCGAGCCCTGAATCTTGATCGGCCAGTTGCAGCCAGTCCGGGTCGCACCCAAGGGTGTCGACAAAACATTGCCGGGCAAGCATCGGCAGGTTGTTCTTGCTGCTCAAGTGGGCCAGGACCAGGTGTTGCAGGTCTTGCCAGCCCAACTCATACACCAGGTACGCCGCCTGGTGGTTGTTCAAATGCCCCAGTTCGCCGCCCACCCGCTGCTTGAGAAAGTAGGGGTAGTGACCACGAGCCAGCAGGTCACGGCAGTGGTTGGACTCGATCATCAAGGCATCGAGATTACGGTAACCGTCAAGCACCTTGGCGCAGTAAGAACCCAGGTCGGTGAGCACACCGAAACGTCGCTCGCCATCACTGAATACATACTGCGTGGGTTCCTGAGCGTCATGCGCTACGGCGACCACATCAATGCTCAAGGCACCGATCCGAAAGGTCTCGCCACCGGCCAGGAAACCCGCAGGCTCAATGGGTTTGCGCATCCCGCGCAAGGTACCGCGACTCAGATACACCGGAAGATTGTAGCGCCGAGACAGCAAACCTACGCCATGCACATGGTCGGCATGTTCGTGGGTCACCAGAATCGCGCTTAACTGCGCAGGGTGAACCCCCAGGCGCAGCAGGCGGCGCTCGGTTTCTCTTAACGAGAAACCACAATCAACCAGCACATAGGTGTCGTCATGGGCGACGAGCGTGCCGTTCCCTTGGCTACCGCTGCCGAGAACGGCAAAACGCATCGGATCAGCCCAGGTTGTCCTGAATCACACCCAACACTTTGCGCGCTGTTTCAGCCGGCGCTACGGTGTTGATGTTCTTCTCGACCGTGACTTGAACGGCGTCGCCAACCTTGCTCAAACGCACCTGATAACGCTCGGCGCGGGTCTCGACTTCTTCCTTGGTCGGCTTGCTGCCGAACAGCTTGCCGAAGAAGCCCGGTTCGTCGTCTTTACGTTCGGCCTTTTCCGCCACGTTGATGTAGTACAGACCCAGGCTGCGGTTGATGTCTTCCACACGCCATGGACCTTGCTCCAATGCACGGCCTACGCTGGCCCAGGCACGATCCAGGTCTTCACCCAGGTTCAGCACCACGTTACCGCTGCCGTCCTCGGTGAGGCTGACGCGGCTCGGGGTGTCGTAATCTCGCGCAGCGAGCAGGGAAACCGAACCGCCCTTCTCGGAAATACGGCTCATGCTGGCCAGCATTTCATCGACCAATGCCGAGTCGACGCCGGTGTTGACCGAGCGGTTGGTGAAGTCGACGTTGGCTGTGCTGCCGGCAGGACGCTCGGCGCTCACCACATAGACTTCACTGGTATTGCGCTGCACGCCTGGCTCAATGCGCACACGGACGCGCGTTTCGCTGCCGGAGGCGACACCGCCGGCCTGCAGGCGCTTGGCCATACTGGCGGACAACTCGCTGCCCTGCTGCCAGGCAGTGGTGAATTCACCGGTCTGCGGGCGCTGTTCGTCAATGCGGAAACCATTGTCCTGGAAGAACTGCACCGCCACCGGCCAGACTTCGGCAGGTGGGCGCTGCGCCACGATCCAACGCGAGTCGCCGCTTTTTTGCAGGCTGTAGTCGCTGGCATCAGCCACGGCCGCGATCGGCTGTGGACGTGGCACCACGTACTCGCCTTTGGTGGTGTCATCGGCAACATTGCGTGGAATCGGCAACAACGGGTCAAGGCGCTTAGCGACATTGACGTCCGGCGGCAATTGCATCGGTTTGGTTGCTTGGGCTTCCAGGTAATCGCTGCCGCGGTCACGGAAGTAGCCTTCCGGGCCCCAGATCCAACCGCAGCCACTGGTGCTGGAGATAATCAAGGCAAGTGCGGAAAGTCCGGCCAATCGCTTCATGCGTAGTGCTTCCTCAATTAAACCAGGACGCCGGACTGGCGCAGGGCCTGTCGCAGCGGTTCGTGACAGGCTTCGCTGAGGCGGGTGAGCGGCAGACGGATACCGTCCGGCATCATGCCCATCTCGTACAGAGCCCATTTCACGGGAATAGGGTTGGATTCGATAAACAGTTCTTTGTTGAGCGGCATCAGCTTCTGGTGGATTGCTCGGGCTTTGTCGGCATCGCCGGCGAGTGCGGCGGCGCACATGTCGCTCATGGCGCGAGGGGCCACGTTGGCGGTCACAGAGATATTGCCTTTGCCACCCAGCAGGATCAGCTCGACAGCGGTGGCGTCGTCACCGGAATACAGCAGGAAGTCACTGCTCACGCCGGCCAGGATGTCCTTGGCGCGCTGCAGGTCACCAGTGGCTTCCTTGATGCCGATGATGTTCGGCACGGTGGACAGGCGGATCACGGTCTCGGCCTTCATGTCGCAGGCGGTACGGCCCGGCACGTTATAGAGGATCTGCGGAATGTCGACGGCTTCGGCAATGGTGCGGAAGTGCTGGTAAAGGCCTTCCTGGGTTGGTTTGTTGTAGTACGGGGTCACCAGCAAGCAGGCATCGGCACCGGCTTTCTTGGCGTTTTTGGTCAGTTCGATCGCCTCACGCGTCGAATTCGCACCGGTACCGGCGATGACCGCGATACGACCGGCAACGCGCTTGACCACGAACTCGATGACCTGGATGTGTTCTTCCACATCGAGCGTGGCCGATTCACCCGTGGTGCCGACCGCAACGATCGCGTTGGTGCCTTCTTGCAGGTGGAAGTCCACCAGTTTGCCCAGGCTGTCCCAGTCGAGATGACCTTGTGCATCCATGGGTGTGACCAGTGCCACCATACTGCCCGCAATCATGCAACCGCTCCTGCCGGAAAAAGAGAGCCGTAATGGTACTGGCGCCAAGATGCTTGCACAAGCGAAGTACCGCGTGAGGATGCGTTCTGACGCAACTAAACATCGATCAACGCCATCATCGGGCCAGAGCACGGTTTGACGAGCAGTGAAAACCGCTGAACGACGCAATGAAAACGCCACCTCCTAGCCCTTGGCGACGCTTTTCGCTACCCTTGATCCTTTGATCGATACGGCCATCTCGGTATCGACCGCTCATCGCTTTAGGAAGGCTGCATGTCCACCCCCACAGTTCGCGAACAATTCCTTGTTATCAGTGCCCTCGGCGCCAACCCCATGGAGCTGACCAACGTCCTGTGCCGCGCCAGCCATGAAAACCGCTGCGCCGTCGTAACCTCTCGGCTGACTCGCCATGGCGAGTGCAGCGCCCTGGTGCTGCAGATCTCCGGGAGCTGGGACGCCCTGGCGCGCCTTGAGACCGGTCTGCCGGGCCTGGCCAAGAAGCATGATTTCACCGTTAATGTGGTACGCAGTGCCGCTCTGGAGAATCGCCCACAGGCCCTGCCATACGTTGCCTACGTCAGTTCGGCCTACCGCTCGGACATCGTCAATGAGCTGTGCCAGTTCTTCATCGACCATAACGTCGAGCTGGAAAACCTGACGTGCGACACCTACCAGGCGCCCCAGACCGGCGGCACCATGCTCAATGCCACCTTTACCGTCACTTTGCCGGCTGGAGTGCAGATCAGCTGGCTGCGCGATCAGTTCCTGGATTTCGCCGATGCGTTGAACCTCGACGCCCTGATCGAACCGTGGCGCCCACAGAACCCAATGTAAGGAAGTACCCATGGCGGTAGTCATCGACCAACCCGTAGCCGACTTCGAAGCCCAGGCCACCAGTGGCCAGACCTTCAGCTTGGCCGCCCTCAAGGGCAAGCAAGTGGTGATCTACTTCTATCCGAAGGACAGCACACCAGGCTGCACCACCGAGGGCCAGGGTTTTCGTGACCAGCACGCGGCGTTCCAGGCAGCCAATACGGAAGTATTCGGCGTGTCTCGCGACAGCGTGAAGTCCCACGAGAACTTCAAGGCCAAGCAGCAGTTCCCCTTTGAGCTGATCAGCGACAAAGATGAGGCAGTCTGCCAGCTGTTTGATGTGATCAAGCTGAAAAAGCTGTATGGCAAGGAATACCTGGGTGTGGATCGCAGCACCTTCCTGATCGACAAAGATGGCGTGCTGCGCCAGGAATGGCGGGGCGTCAAAGTGCCAGGCCATGTAGATGCCGTCCTGGCCGCCGCCCAAGCCTTGAACAAGGCCTGAACAAACGCTGCGGGGCGGGCTAGCTCGCCCCTACAACAGCGGCGCCACCACCGGTTCCTGTCGCGGCCAGGCATCCAGCACGGCCTTGAACAGCGTGGCCAGGGGTATCGCAAAGAACACTCCCCAGAACCCCCACAACCCACCAAACAACAGCACCGCGCAGATAATCGCCACTGGGTGAAGGTTGACCGCTTCGGAAAACAGCAGCGGCACCAGTACGTTGCCGTCCAGGGTCTGGATGATCCCGTACACCGCCATCAGGTAGATGAATTGATCACTCCAGCCCCACTGGAACAGTGCGATCAATGTCACCGGCACAGTCACCACCACCGCGCCCACATACGGCACCACCACCGACACGCCGACCAGCAATGCCAGCAACGCGGCATAGTTGAGGTCCAAAGCGATGAAGGCGATATAGGTCACACCGCCACAAATAAAGATCTCGATCACCTTGCCACGGATGTAATTGGCGATCTGTCGATTCATTTCCTGCGCCACACGGGTAATCAACGCCCGCTCCCGCGGCAGATAGCCACGCACCCAACGACCGATCATTACGCGATCCTTGAGAAAGAAAAACACCAGGATCGGCACCAGTACCAGGTAGATCATGATGTTGACCAGCAACGGCAGACTGGACAGGGAGAACGTCAACGCCCATTGCCCGAATTTCCCAATTTCACCGCGCGCCACTTCGATGGCTTGCAGCACCTGCTCGTCCGATACCAGATGGGGATAACGCTCCGGCAACAGGAGCAACAGCGATTGCCACTTGGCGAGCATCCCCGGTAATTCGTTGAACAGCGTGATCAGCTGATGCCAGAGCAATGGCAACACCACCACGATAAACACCACCAGCAGGCCCATGAACAACGCGAACACCAACCCAACCGCTACCCCGCCGGGTACGCGCAGGCGCTCCAACGTCGTCACCAATCCCTGCATCAGATACGCCAACACCATGCCCGCTAGCACCGGGGCCAGCATGCCACCCAAGGTCAATACCGCCGTAAAGGCGAGGAACAACAAGACCGCCAGCACCACCGCTTCTTCATCGGAGAAGTAGCGCTGAACCCAGTCACGTAACACTTTGAACATCAATCAACCTCGGGCTGTGGGAACAAACGGTTCAGGCCTTGCGCAACCAGTAACGGTACACACCGGCAGCGTCTTCTTCGTGCAACAGGGTGTGCCCGGCCAGTTTGGCAAATGTGCGGAAATCGCGCTGGGAGCCTGCATCGGTGGCAATCACTTTGAGTACCGCACCGCTGGCTAATCGATTGAGCTCCAACTTGGCCTTGAGCAAGGGCAACGGGCAATTGAGCCCGCTCGCATCGAGTTCAGCATCAAAGGCGACGGTGTCGGTCATGGGTTTACTCCGGGTCAAGCGTTCGGGGTGCTTAGAATATCTGGTCCGAAGCTCAGTGTCCGGCTACAGTAAGCTCTTTGTCGAAAGGCCCTGTGCATGAATTTTTTGCGCCCTACCCTGCTGACGCTGGCTTGCCTGCTGGCCTCCCCAGGCTTCGCCGATGACCTGCCGTCGCTGGGCGACGCCAGTTCTGCCATTGTCTCGCCGCAGCAGGAGTACCAACTGGGCCGCGCTTGGCTGGCGTACTTGCGGGGCCAGGTGTCGCAACTCAACGACCCGCAACTCAAGGATTATGTCGAGACCAGCGTTTACAAACTGGTGGAGACCAGCCAGGTCAACGACCGACGTCTGGAGTTCATCCTGATCAACAGCCCACAACTGAACGCATTTGCCGCACCAGGCGGAATTGTCGGGGTCAACGGTGGACTGTTCCTCAATGCCCAGACCGAAGGGGAATACGCCTCGGTGTTAGCCCACGAATTGGCTCACTTGTCCCAGCGCCACTTCGCACGAGGCGTTGAAGCCCAACAGCGCATGCAAGTGCCGATGATGGCTGCGCTGCTGGGTGGCATCATTGCGGCGGCAGCGGGCGCAGGCGATGCTGGCATTGCCGCGATTGCCGGCACCCAGGCCGCCGCGATCCAGGAGCAGCGCCGTTTCTCCCGGCAAAACGAACAAGAGGCGGACCGCATCGGCATCGTCAACCTCGAAAAAGCTGGTTACGACCCGCGCTCCATGCCGACCATGTTCGAGCGTTTGATGCGCCAGTACCGCTTCGATGCCAAACCGCCGGAATTCCTGCTGACCCACCCTGTGACAGAGTCTCGGATCGCCGACACCCGTAACCGGGCCGAACAGGCTAAGCCAGGCGGCAAGGAAGACAGCCTGCGCTACCAATTGATACGTGCGCGAGTGCAATTGAGATACGAAGACACCCCTGGCCTCGCCGCCAAACGCTTCCAAGCGCAACTCGACGAAAACCCGAAAAACGACGTGGCGCGCTACGGCCTGGCCATCGCCCAGATCAAAGGCACGCAACTCAAGGAAGCCCGGGAGAACCTGGCGCCGCTGCTGGCCAAGGCGCCCAACGACATCACCTACAATCTGGCGCAGATCGAACTGGACATCATCAACAACCGCCTGCCCGACGCCCAGCAACGCACCGACAGGATGTTGACCCAGTACCCCAGCAACTACCCGTTGAATCAGGTTCGGGTTGACCTGCTGCTCAAGCAGAATCGCACCGCCGATGCGGAAAAGGCGCTGGATGGGCTGCTCAAATCGCGCCCGGATGATCCAGATGTGTGGTATCAGGTCGCCGAAACACGTGGCTTGTCCGGCAACATCATCGGCCTGCACCAGGCCCGTGCCGAATACTTTGCGCTGGTGGGCGACTTCCAGCAGGCCATCCAGCAACTGGACTTTGCCAAGCGAAGGGCCGGAAACAACTTTCCACTGTCATCACGTATCGATGCACGCCAGCGTGAGTTGATCGAGCAGGAACGCTTGGTCAAAGGCATGATGAGCTAAACCATCCCCCACAAAAAAGCCCCGCCTTCGTCAAACGAACGCGGGGCTTTTTATTGAGCTGGCAGGTTACTCGGCCAGTTTAAAGGTGATGAAACTGGCGCGGCCCTGGCGCAGTACGCGCATCGACACCGAACGATTCTTCGGCAATGCTTTGGCGATATCAGTGAATTGCTTGGTGCTGTCGATCGCCTGATTGTTCAGGTGAGTGATCACATCGCCCGGCTGCAGGCCGATCAACGCAGCAGGTCCATCCTGCACTTCTTTAATTACTACACCGCTCTTGAGGTCGAAGGCTTTTTTCTGCTCGTCCGTCAGTTCGGCTACGGCAATCCCCAGACGGTTGCTGCTGCGCTCGGCGCCTGGCTTGGTGTTGCCCAGGGCATCGAGGGTGGCGCCTTCTTCAGGAATCGCACCGACAGTTAGCTCAACGTTCTGGCGCTTGCCGCCACGAATCACTTCCAACTTGGCTTTGCTGCCGGCCTTGAGTGCGCCCACCAAATGGGGCAGATCGGCGGACATTACGATTGGCTGGCCATTCATACTCAGGATCACGTCACCCACTTGCAGGCCACCCTTGGCCGCCGGGCCATCATCCTGAATCTGTGCGACCAGCGCGCCCGCCGGCTTGTCGAGGCCGAAGGATTCAGCCAGATCCTTGTTCACTTCTTGGATAACTACGCCCAACCAACCACGACTGACCTTGCCGCCGCTTTTCAACTGGTTGGAAACGTCCATGGCCACGTCGATCGGGATAGCGAACGATACGCCCATGAATCCACCGGACCGGGTATAGATCTGCGAGTTGATACCCACCACTTCGCCGGCCAGGTTGAACAGCGGACCGCCGGAGTTGCCCGGGTTGATCGGCACGTCGGTTTGGATGAACGGCACGTAGTTTTCATTTGGCAGGCTACGACCGATGGCGCTAACGATGCCTTGGGTGACCGTGTGGTCAAAGCCAAACGGCGAGCCAATGGCGACTACCCACTGACCGGCCTTCAGATCCTGGGATTTGCCCAGCTTCAGCACAGGCAGGTCCTTGCCGTCGATTTTCAGCAATGCCACATCGGAGCGTGGATCGGTGCCAACCAGTTTGGCCTTGAGCTCACTGCGATCAGCCAAGCGTACGAGAATTTCATCTGCATCGGCAATGACATGGTTATTGGTGAGAATGTAGCCATCCGGCGAAATGATGAAGCCCGAACCCAGAGACTGCGCTTCACGCTGACCACCACCGCCCCCCCGGGGGGCGCGCGGTTGTGGCATCCCACGCTCGAAGAACTCGCGCAACATCGGCGGCAGGCCTTCAAGATCCGGCATCTGCTGGTTCGACACTTTGCGATCTGGCAGCTTCTGCGTGGTACTGATGTTCACCACGGCAGGCGAGGCTTGCTCAACCAGTTGGGTGAAGTCAGGCAACTCAGCCGCTTGCGCGGTCACAGCCTGACCCAGCACCAACACCGTGGCGACTATGGATAGGTAGGATTTCAAACGTGGTATCGACATACAGCTCCCGTTACAACGAGCAAGGTTGAGCGATAGGGTTCAAGAAACGCCGGAAACTGCGTCCGCCGTTTTTGTTCCGCGAACAAAACAAGGCCAGAGCCGACAAACTCTGACCTATAAAAAAGATGGAAGATTTTTGCAAGTGAAAATCCTGATCCAGACATTTCATGCTCTCGGCAGCCAAGCGTGCATGGTTGTAAATTGAAAGATCAGGATGAACATAGAATTAACAACTCACGGCAAAGGCTTAGCGGCTGCCTTTTTTTCACCGCGCACCGACAGCGCAATACGCTCGGCGGTACCGATAGGGATTTCGCCAACAACCGTCACCATCATTTCGCCGTCAACCGTATTCAAGCGACGGGAGACCGCGACAGTGGGGCCTAGCTGCGTACGGTTTTCCGTGACACCGCCATCACTGATGGGCTCAAGAAACACCGAAAATCTTGCCAGACCATCTTCATACATCAAACTGTCGATGGTGTTTTTGGTGTGGGCATCCTCGCGCGCGCTGGAATTCGTTAACTGAAACCCCGGCGGTAACCATTCCAAGTGCCACGCCTCGGTTGGTGCTATCTCTAACTCGTCGCTGTTTACCGCTGCGACCGGCGTGCAATCCTTGCTCGGTTGCAAGTTACGATCTTCAGGCGAAATCGCCGTATTCAAGCGAGTGAACTGAAAGCGCTCCAACAACTGACCTTGGTCGTTGAGCAACAAGGACTTGAGCGGTAGGGCGGTTTCACGATCCAGATGCAGTTCAAATCCATAACGGTATTGGTCACGAGGAGTGATAGACACAATCACAGCATTTCGGCCAGCAACACGGGATTTCCCTATCACGGCCAGATCATAGAATTGATTGAGTTTCTGCGGATCGAGCACACGGGAAGAGGCGTTTCGAGAATTGCCAAGCCCGGCGACTAACGCGCCGCTTACGCATTGTGTGCGGCCGTCCACTCTCACAACTTCCTGAGCAGAGCCATCAAGCTGCAAAAGCCGCTCATGGACTTGCCCATTCTGGGCAAGGTGCCAGATGTCATGGGTGGAAAAGCTGCCGTTACGTTCGTAGACGAACGTACCTTCGAAACTTTGCTGTTGCTCTGCGCGCCCAAGTCGACTCAGCCAGTCTTGGGCTTCATCGGCATGGGCGGGAAGTACAAACCAACCACTGAGCAAAAGCGTAAGGAGCGGTATGGCGCGCATAGAGCTCCTTAGCGGTTCAACGATTTTCCAGACTAGCGGCGCGAGCGTATGGCAGAGCGCTTTCAGTGCCTTTCAGGGCAGATTCCTGTGCATGTTGACGCAGGTATCCTGGGAGACGCTGATCCTGCCAACCGGATTGCCCCTGCAATACACCGTTGGCCATAGGGCCGGTGGCGTCGGAGCTTTCCTTATAGCCTGCGAGCACTGCCGGACCTTTGACTTGCGGGCCAGCCATGACCGGTTGCTGAGTCTGCTGGGCCAATTCGGCACCGGCAATTTCGTCCTGATTGTAAAGACGAACACCCGCCAACACGGCGACAGTCACCGAGGCAGCAACTGCAAGGCGACCCAGGCTACGCCATGGACCACGGGCAGCTTTTGCCGGAACGGCTTCATCAGCCAACGCGGCAGAAACGGCCGCAGCAATATCCAGACGAGGGATTAGAAGATCCTTGTGCATCACCGCCCGAGCGACTTGGTAACGAGACCAGGTATCACGGGTTTCGGCGTCATCGAATGCGTTGAGCACTCGACGAAGTTCCAGTTCATCCGCTTCGTTATCCATCACTGCGGACAGCGATTCCTGCAGGGCATCACGACTCATGGCGGTTCCTCTCTTGGCTGTCGCCGCTGTCTTTAGTTTTCCTGCAACAACGGTTGCAAGGCTTTGTCGATGGCTTCCCGGGCCCGGAAAATCCGTGACCTTACAGTCCCCACCGGACATTGCATGACGCTCGCAATGTCTTCATAACTCAGACCATCGAATTCACGTAAAGTTAACGCCGTACGCAAATCTTCTGGCAATTGCTGAATTGTGCGATGAACGGTTCCTTCGATCTCGTCGCGCAGCAATGCACGCTCCGGCGACTCGAGATCTTTGAGGCCGTGATCACCATCGTAAAATTCTGCATCTTCTGAACTAACATCACTATCTGGTGGGCGGCGTCCGCGAGACACCAGATAGTTCTTCGCCGTGTTGATGGCGATGCGATACAGCCACGTATAAAACGCACTGTCACCGCGAAAATTACCGAGTGCACGGTACGCCTTGATAAAGGCTTCCTGTGCAACGTCCTGCGCTTCGTGGGTGTCGTGCACAAATCGCACGATCAACCCGAGAATTTTGTGCTGGTATTTCAGCACTAGCAGATCAAATGCGCGCTTGTCGCCGCGTTGTACGCGCTCGACCAGCTGCTGATCCTCTTCCTGGGTTAGCATGAACACTCCTCGTTGTACTTGAAGGAGGCTTGCATAACTAAACGATCAGGCTTGCAAACATAGACTCGGACTTTTCGCAAAAGTTCTCCCCCTCCAAGCAAGTTTCCGGCATGCACTGATTTGGCACACACGAAAAACGCAGCGCGGGCAACGCCGGCTGCGCGAATAATCTTGTCGTCGGTTTCCTGACGCGTCCAATGCTCCCGACGGGCCAATAAACTCAACGTTTTCCCAGCTTTCGGGCAACCTGCTATTGAGTCGGGGCTTATGCAAAAAGTTCCCAATTCAATAACCGACGGATTATACCCAAGCCGCGCACCGTAATCTCACATTGCCACGAATGCCTGGCTATTGTGCCGCTCCCCCCCTCTATATACTAGTGGGCCGTGTGACCCTTTGATTCGCCGATCCAGGCGTCCCGTCAGCGCCACTAGTCCTTGGATCGCTTTTTGCGGAATCCTTCAAATGAGCCAACAATTTCAACACGATGTTCTGGTGATTGGCAGCGGCGCAGCCGGATTGAGTCTTGCCCTGACCCTCCCCAGCCACCTGCGCATCGCCGTACTGAGCAAGGGCGACCTGGCCAATGGCTCGACATTCTGGGCTCAAGGCGGTGTTGCCGCCGTGCTGGATGACACCGATACGGTGCAGTCCCATGTCGAAGACACCCTCAACGCCGGTGGCGGGCTGTGTAATGAAGAAGCGGTGCGTTTCACCGTTGAGCACAGCCGCGAAGCGATCCAATGGCTGATCGATCAAGGCGTACCCTTCACCCGTGACGAACACGCCAGCGCCGACGACGGCGGTTTCGAGTTCCATCTGACCCGTGAAGGCGGCCACAGCCATCGCCGCATCATCCATGCCGCCGATGCCACCGGCGCGGCTATTTTCAGAACATTGCTGGATCAGGCCCGTCAACGCCCCAACATTGAACTGCTGGAGCAACGCGTCGCCGTCGATCTGATCACCGAAAAGCGCCTGGGCCTGGAAGGCGAGCGCTGTCTCGGCGCCTACGTACTCAACCGCAGCAGCGGCGAGGTCGATACCTACGGCGCGCGCTTCACCATTCTTGCGTCGGGCGGCGCGGCAAAGGTCTATCTCTATACCAGCAATCCTGACGGTGCCTGCGGCGACGGCATCGCCATGGCCTGGCGCTCGGGGTGCCGAGTGGCCAACCTGGAGTTCAATCAGTTCCACCCCACCTGCCTGTATCACCCGCAGGCCAAGAGCTTCCTGATCACCGAAGCGCTGCGCGGCGAAGGCGCGCACTTGAAACTGCCGAACGGCGAACGCTTCATGCAGCGCTTCGACCCCCGCGCCGAACTGGCCCCGCGCGATATCGTCGCCCGCGCCATCGACCATGAAATGAAGCGCCTGGGCATCGACTGCGTCTACTTGGACATCAGCCATCAACCCGAGGCATTCATCAAGACGCACTTCCCCACCGTCTACGAGCGCTGCCTGGCCTTCAATATCGATATCACCAAAGGCCCGATCCCCGTCGTACCGGCCGCGCACTACACCTGCGGCGGTGTGATGGTTGACCAGCATGGCCGCACCGATGTGCCCGGCCTTTATGCCATTGGTGAAACCAGCTTCACCGGCCTGCATGGTGCCAATCGCATGGCTAGTAACTCGCTGCTTGAGTGCTTCGTGTACGCCCGCTCAGCGGCGGTGGATATCCTTGAGCAACTGCCGCGAATTCCGGTGCCGGCCGCCCTGCCCCGCTGGGACGCCAGCCAAGTCACCGACTCGGACGAGGACGTGATCATCGCCCACAACTGGGATGAGCTGCGGCGCTTCATGTGGGACTACGTGGGCATCGTGCGCACCAACAAGCGCCTGCAACGGGCACAACATCGGGTGCGGTTGCTACTGGATGAAATCGACGAGTTCTACAGCAACTATAAAGTCAGCCGTGACCTGATCGAGCTGCGCAACTTGGCTCAGGTGGCCGAGCTGATGATCCGCTCGGCCATGGAACGCAAGGAAAGCCGAGGACTGCATTACACCCTCGACTACCCGCAGATGCTCCCCGAAGCCCGCGACACTATCCTGGTGCCAGCCACCTACGCCGGCTGAACTTCAAGCGTACCCGCAGGCGCCGGTGTGTATCCGCCGCCTGCGCGTCCTTGGGCACACAGATCGAACGCGCCCACCACTGACCCTTGACCCGATATCGCAGCACCACGACCAGGGGCAACGCCAAGCTATCCGGGAGCAACTGCACGGCGTGCCAGCCACGCTGCTCACTGAATAATTGCCAGCCGTCCTCATCGCGTCGCAGGCCTCGAATCGACGAACGGTGTGACAACAGAATGTGTCGCGGCAAAACCCAGGCGGCATGCCCCAGACACAGCACTATCGCCAGAGTTGAGAAAGCGAGATCAATCAATGCCAACGCACCCAATGCGAACAGTTGGGCGAAAAGATACGCCACCAGCAGCCGCCGTGACGGCCGCCAGCGACATTCAAAGCGATTACTTGGGCTGGACACGGTCCAGAATCATCCGAACCATACGCTGCAGTTCCGGATCGTCCGACTCGGCGCGCTCCATGAACCAGCCGAACATATCCTGGTCTTCGCACTCCAGCAGACGCACATACACCTTGCGGTCCACTTCATTAAGGGTGGAATAAACCTCTTTGACGAAAGGCACCAGCAATACATCCAGCTCAAGCATGCCGCGACGGCTGTGCCAGTAGAGGCGATTGAGTTCTACATCTTCGACCATGGAGCGCTCCTCAAATAGAGCGCAAGTATACAGGCCCGACAGCTGTGGAACAGTCGGCTTTGGTCGCCCCTACGGAAACTATCCATTTGCCGGGCGCCCCTCTATGATGCACCCATGACTTTTTGACCTGCGATGAACCATGGCTGACTCTGCTTTCTTCTGCCCCCTGATCCACGAAGGTGTCCTCGCCGTCCGCGGCGCCGATGCTGCTAAATTCCTGCAAGGCCAATTGACCTGCAACCTCAATTACCTGAGTGATACCCAAGCCAGCCTGGGCGCGCGCTGCACGCAAAAAGGGCGCATGCAGTCGAGCTTTCGCATCTTGTTGCAAGGCGATGGCGTGTTGCTGGCAATGGCGGCCGAGCTACTGGAGCCGCAACTGGCCGACCTGAAAAAATACGCGGTGTTCTCCAAGTCCAAGCTGACCGACGAAAGTGCCGCCTGGTCCCGTTTCGGTCTGGTGAATGCGGATTCGGCCCTGGCCAACCTCGGGCTTGAGCTGCCGGCCGAGACCGATAGCGTAGCCCGCAACGAGCACTTGATCGCGATTCGGGTCTCACCCGACCGCAGCGAACTCTGGGTACCCTCGGATCGAGCCGACGCCGTCAAAGCCCAATTGAGTGAAACCCTTGATCAAGCTGATTTGAATGAATGGCTGCTGGGCCAGATTCGCGCCGGTATAGGCCAAGTCATGCCGCAAACTCGTGAACTGTTCATCCCGCAAATGCTCAACCTGCAAGCCGTGGGCGGTGTGAGTTTCAAAAAAGGCTGCTACACCGGCCAGGAAATCGTCGCGCGTATGCAGTACCTGGGCAAACTCAAGCGCCGCTTGTACCGCTTAAGCCTTGATTCGGCGCAAATGCCCGAGCCAGGAACTCCTCTGTTTTCGCCGAGCCACAGCAGCTCGATCGGTGAAGTGGTGATCGCAGCAAAAGCTGACCAGGTCATTGAACTTCTGGCCGTATTGCAAGCCGAAGCTGCCGATAGTGGCGATGTGCATTTAGGCACGCTTGAAGGCCCAGGTCTGCGACTGCTTGACTTGCCTTATACCCTCGACCGTGATCGAGAGATCCAACGCTAGTCGTCATACTTTTTTGCAACACCCTAGAGATCATGAATGAACAAGCTGGCGGAAAAAGTCCAACAGGCTTTGGTCAAGGCTATCGATAACGATGACCTGGTTCTGCCGACATTACCGGAAGTGGCCCTTAAGATTCGTCAGGCTGCCGAAGACCCGGAAATCAGCATCAGCCATTTGAGCAAAGTGATCGGTCGCGATACCGCCCTGTCCGCACGCCTGATCAAAGTGGTGAACAGCCCGCTGCTGCGCGCCACTCAGGAAGTCACCGACCTGCACACCGCCATCACGCGGCTGGGCACCAATTACAGCAGCAACCTGGCGATTGGCCTGGTGATGGAGCAGATCTTTCACGCCCGCTCCGAAGTCGTCGAACAGAAAATGCGCGATGTCTGGCGCCGCAGCCTGGAAGTGGCGGGCGTGAGCTATGCCTTGTGCCGCAGCCACAGCCAGCTCAAGCCGGATCAGGCGGCACTCGGTGGCCTGGTGCACCAGATCGGCGTGCTGCCGATCCTCACCTACGCCGAAGACCACTACGAGCTGCTGGCAGACCCGGTTAGCCTCAATCATGTGATCGACAGCATCCATCCTAAGCTGGGCGATAAGTTGCTCAGTGGCTGGGACTTTCCCGAAATGCTGGCAAAACTGCCGGGGCAGTACCTGAACTTCGAGCGTGACTCCGACCGCCTCGACTACATTGATCTCGTGCAAGTCGCCGTGTTGTACTGCCACCGCGGCACCAGTCACCCCCTGGCAAACGTGGTGGTTTCCGAGATCCCTGCCATGAAAAAGCTGCGCGTCGACCCCTACAGCGACAGCCTGCGTGCGGAACTGGATGAAGCACGGTCGATGTTCTACTGAATCAACCGGCGATAAAACTTACCCGCACTTTCAAACCTGCCCGCTTGCCATCATGCAGACTGATCTGCGCCAGATGCGCCCGGCAGATTTCCCCGACAATCGCCAAGCCCAGGCCCGAGCCCATACCCTGCTGGCTACGCCGATAGAACCGTTCGAAGACCCGATCCCGTTCATCCAGCGGGATGCCCGGGCCATCGTCTTCCACCTCCAGCACCGCCGGCGCCATCACCCGTAGGATCACGTTGCCACCAGGCGGCGTGTGCGCCAGGGCATTGTCCACCAGGTTACTCAGCAGTTCGTTCAACAGTGTCGGTTCGCCGCGCAGCCACACCGGCTCGTCGGCTTCCAGCGCCAGGGCCACGCCGCGCGCGTGGGCCAGAGGCGCCATGGCCATGCCCAGTTCGCGGGCCAACTGACTCAGATCCAACAACTGCGCGCCGCCTTCGGCAATCGCCCGGGCGCCGTTCTCGATGCGCGCCAGGGACAGCAACTGATTAGCCAGATGGGTCAGGCGATCAGTGCCTTGAGCCGCGGTTTCCAAGGTGCTGCGCCAGGTCGCCGGGTCTTCGGCGCGCAACCCCAACTCCAGGCGGGCCTTGAGTGCGGCCAGCGGAGTGCGCAGTTCGTGGGACGCATCGGCGATAAACTGCGCCTGGCGCTGGAATTGCCCGCGCAGGCGCTCGGTGAAGTGGTTGAGGGAACTGACCAGCGGGCCGAATTCATGTTGCACCTCCACCAATGGCAGCGGCCGCAGATCGTCGGGCTGACGCTCCTCCACGGCTTTACGCAAACGGTCCAGCGGGCGGAGCGCGGCGCTCACGGCAAACCACACCAGCAGCAACGCACCGACCGCGAGCATGCCCAGGCGCAGCAGGGTATCGGCCATCAGGCTACGGGCCATGCTGACCCTTGCTTCGTCGGTCTCGGCCACGCGGATTTCCGCCATACCGTTCATGTTCGGCTCGGAAACCGCTTTAAGCAGGCTGACCACGCGCACTTCCTGGCCCTGGTACTTGGCGTTGTAGAAACGCGCCAGGGCCGGGTAATCATCGGTACGCGGTGTGCCGGGCGGCGGGCCGGGCAGGTTCTCATAGCCGGAGATCAGCTTCTGATCGATGTCGTTGACCTGGTAGTAAATGCGCCCGGCGCTATCGTAGGCGAAGGTGTCCAGGGCCACATAGGGCACATTGGCGCTGAGAGTGCCGTCCACCTGGGTCAGGCCGGCCGCGATGGTTCGTGCCGACGCCAGCAGCGTACGGTCGTAGGCGGTATCGGCAGCTTCGCGACCGTTCCAGTAGGCACTCATGCCGCTGGCCAACATCAACAGCACCAGCAACAGCGCCAGGTTCCACAGCAGGCGCCAGCGCAGGCTGCTGGGCTTATGCATCGCGGGCTTCCAGCAGGTAGCCAAGGCCGCGGAACGTCACGATGGCGATCGGTTGCCCATCGAGTTTTTTGCGCAGGCGATGCACGTAGATTTCGATCGCATCGGGGCTGGCCTCCTCGTCCAGGCCAAACACATGGGAGGCCAGTTGCTCTTTGCTCATCACCCGGCCCGGACGCGCGATCAGCGCTTCGAGCACCGCCTGTTCACGGGAGGTCAATGTCAGCAGTTCGCCGCCCAACGTGAAGCGCCGGGTGTCCAAGTCGTACACCAGCACGCCGCAGGTTTGCTGGCGCTCGCCGCCCAGCACGCTGCGACGCAACAGGGCCTTGACCCGTGCTTCCAGTTCCGTCAGTTCAAAAGGCTTGGCCAGGTAATCGTCGGCGCCCAGGTTCAGGCCATGCACACGGTCTTTGACGTCACTTCGCGCGGTCAGCATCAGCACCGGCAGATTTTTCCCCCGGGCTCGCAAACGTGCGAGCACCTCGAAACCATCCATGCGCGGCAGCCCCACATCGAGGATGGCCACCGCGTAGTCCTCGCTGCTCAAGGCCAGGTCGGCGGCGACGCCGTCGTGCAGCACGTCGACGGTCAAACCCGTGCTCTTGAGCGCTTGGGCCACACTGTCGGCGAGTTGCAAATGGTCTTCAACCAGAAGGACACGCATGGTTTTCTGCCTCATTCAGGAGTGGTCGATGCCACGCTTTGGCGGGGAGTTTACAGGCGCCCGGTGCCCTGTGAAGCCCGAAAACATTGAAAGGTGGCTGAAAGGTTAGTGAAAGCTTCGCCCTTTAGCATCCAGCTCACGGTGAGTCTTGCCCACCCAGTTGCCTAATCCGCAGCGCCCGAAAAGCGCCTCGATGCGTTTTCGTAAAAATAAGAACAATACCGGAGTGCACCACGATGCTGTCGACACAGCCCCAGACTTGCCCGCCTGTTCGTATTTCCCGCCCGACCCAGACCGCCCTTGCCGGTTTTATTTCGTCGCTCAGCCAAACCGCCCTTTTCGAAGACTGCGGATCGGATGAAACGCGCCTGCTCGTCAGCTACAGCGTCGCGCTCTGGTAAGTAGTGCCTGGCAGTAGAACCTCATAACAAAAACGACGGAGACACCCATGACCCTTTCATTGCGTAAATTGGCCCTCACCGCCGGCTGCATGTTGTTCGCCGGCCAACTGCTGGCCGCTGACGAGCCCAAGCGCCCGGAATGCATCGCCCCGGCCTCCCCCGGCGGCGGTTTCGACCTGACCTGCAAACTGGCGCAAAGCGCACTGGTCAACGAGAAACTGCTGAGCAAACCGATGCGCGTGACCTACATGCCCGGCGGCGTCGGCGCGGTGGCCTACAACGCCGTGGTCGCACAGCGTCCAGCGGATGCCGGTACGCTGGTGGCCTGGTCCAGCGGTTCGCTGCTGAACCTGGCGCAAGGCAAGTTCGGGCGTTTCGATGAAAGCGCCGTACGTTGGCTGGCCGCGGTCGGCACCAGTTACGGCGCCATCGCGGTAAAAAGCGATTCGCCCTACAAGACCCTCGATGATTTGGTCAAAGCCCTGAAGAAAGATCCGGGCAGCGTGGTGATCGGTTCCGGCGGCACCGTCGGTAGCCAGGACTGGATGCAAACCGCCCTGATCGCCAAAGCCGCCGGGATCAACCCGCGCGAGCTGCGCTATGTGGCCCTCGAAGGCGGCGGTGAAATCGCCACGGCCCTGCTTGGTGGTCATATTCAAGTGGGCAGTACCGACATCTCCGACTCCATGCCGCACATCCTCAGCGGCGACATGCGTCTGCTGGCGGTGTTCTCCGAGCAGCGCCTGAACGAGCCGGAAATGAAGGATATCCCGACCGCCAAAGAGCAAGGCTACGACATCGTGTGGCCAGTGGTGCGCGGCTTCTACCTCGGGCCAAAAGTCAGCGATGCCGAGTACGCCTGGTGGAAAGACGCGTTCGACAAACTGCTGGCCTCCGAAGAGTTCGCCAAGCTGCGTGACCAGCGCGAGCTGTTCCCGTTCGCCATGACCGGCCCGGAGCTGGACACCTATGTGAAGAAACAGGTGGCTGACTACAAAGTGCTGGCCAAAGAGTTCGGCCTGATCCAGTAATCGCCCCCTCTGTCGCGCGGCCATGCCTGGTAAACCCCAGGCATGGCCCAGGAGTTCAACATGCTCTTACAACGCATATTCGCGGCCGCGCTGCTGCTGGCCTGTGCCGGTCTGGCGCTGATGGCCTGGCCCTATCAGGCGTCGTTTTCCTACGAGCCGGTAGGGCCCCGCGCCTACCCGCTGCTGATCCTCGGGCTGATGAGCCTGGCGCTGATCTACATGCTGATTCGCCCGCAGGCCACCAAGCACACCGAAGAAGAACCGGCGCTGGATCGCGAAACCCTGATCAAGATCAGCCTCTGCGTGGTGCTGCTGATTGTGTTCGCCGCCACCTTCGAACCGCTGGGCTTCATCCTCAGCAGCATGCTGATCGGCATCCCGATGGCGCGCCTGTACGGCGGCCGCTGGATGCCCAGCGTGGTGATCGTCTCCCTGATGGCCATCGGTTTGTACCTGCTGTTCGATAAGGTCATGGATGTGCCGTTGCCCCTTGGCCTGCTCGACGTTCTGGAGAACTGATATGGATACTTTTGGCTACTTGGGCCAGGGCTTTGGCGTGGCGCTGTCCCCTTACAACCTGGTGACCGCGCTGTGCGGCACGTTGATCGGCACCGTGGTCGGCCTGCTGCCGGGCCTGGGCCCGATCAACGGCGTGGCGCTGTTGATCCCCATCGCGTTCGCCCTGGGCCTGCCGCCGGAATCGGCGCTGATCCTGCTGGCGGCGGTGTACCTGGGCTGCGAATACGGCGGCCGGATCAGTTCGATCCTGCTTAACATCCCGGGCGAAGCTTCCACCGTAATGACCACCCTCGACGGCTACCCGATGGCCCGCAAAGGCCTGGCCGGTGTGGCGCTGTCTTTGTCGGCGTGGAGTTCGTTCATCGGTGCGTTCATCGCCACCTGCGGCATGGTGCTGTTTGCGCCGCTGCTGGCCAAATGGGCGATTGCCTTCGGCCCGGCGGAATATTTCGTACTGATGGTGTTCGCGATTGTCTGCCTGGGCGGCATGGCCGGTGACAAGCCGTTGAAGACCTTCGTCGCGGCGTTGATCGGCCTGTTCCTGTCGGCAGTCGGCATCGATGCCAACAGCGGCGTTTACCGTTTTACCGGCGACAATATCCACCTCACCGACGGCATCCAATTCGTTGTTCTGGTGCTAGGCCTGTTCTCCATCAGCGAGATCCTGTTGCTGCTGGAAAAAACCCACCGTGGCCAGGAAGCGGTCAAGGCCACCGGGCGCATGATGTTCAACGTCAAGGAAGCGGCGTCGGTATTCGTGGTGAATATCCGTTGCGGCCTGCTGGGCTTCATCATGGGTGTGTTGCCGGGCGCCGGTGCAACGCTGGCCTCGGCCGTGGCCTACATGACCGAGAAACGCATGGCTGGTGCCAGCGGCAAGTTCGGCCAGGGCGACATGCGCGGCCTCGCCGCCCCGGAAACCGCGATCGGCGCATCCGCCTGCGGCGCTCTGGTGCCGATGCTGACCCTGGGCGTACCTGGCTCGGGCACCACCGCAGTGATGATCGGCGCCCTGTCGCTGTACAACATCACCCCCGGCCCGCTGCTGTTCCAACAGCAACCGGACATTGTCTGGGGCCTGATCGCTTCGTTGTTTATCGCCAACATCATGCTGGTGATCCTCAACATCCCGATGATCCGGATCTTCACGCGCATCCTCGCGGTGCCGAACTGGGCGCTGGTGCCGGTGATCGCCATCATCACCGCGATCGGTGTGTACGCGGTGCATGCCACCACTTTCGACCTGTTCCTGATGGTCGGGATCGGCATCTTCGGTTACATCCTGCGCAAGCTGGACTTCCCGCTGTCGCCGGTGCTGTTGGGCTTTATCCTCGGCGGCCTGATGGAGCAGAACCTGCGCCGTGCGCTATCGATCTCCAACGGTGCGCTGGAGATTCTGTGGTCGAGCCCGATCACCTTTGGCGTCTGGGTACTGACCGCGATCATGCTGTTCGTGCCGCTGCTGCGGATCTGGCGCAAACGCGCCCAACAGCGCCGCGCTGTGGCCAATGTCTGAGGTCACCCTTAAACATTGGTGGGGAACACCGCTGGTCGGCCTGGCCGGCGGTTACCTGGCCAGCCTGATCGGCTGGCCATTGCCGTACATGGTCGGCTCGTTGCTGGCGATCATTCTGGTGCGTTGCCTCACGCCCTGGCAGTTGGCGGAGATTCCCGGCGGACGTAAATGCGGCCAATGGGTGGTGGGGATCGGCATCGGCCTGCACTTCACCCCAGTGGTGATTGAGCAGGTGATGAGCCACTTCGGCCTGATCTTCTTCGGCGCGCTGGTCACCAGCCTGTCGAGCGTGGTGGGCGTGTGGCTGATGCGCCGTAGCGGTGAAGACCGCGCCACCGCGTTTTTCTCCAGCATGCCGGGCGGGTCCGGTGAGATGGTCAACCTCGGCGCACGCAACGGCGCGGTGCTCAGCCGTGTCGCGGCGGGGCAGAGCCTGCGCGTGCTGGCGGTGGTGCTGTGCGTACCGGCGATCTTCAAGTATGTGCTGGGGGGCGGCGCGCCGCAGTTTCATCCGGCACCGGTGAGTTGGGCGTGGCTGGCGTTGCTGTTTCCGCTGGGGGCTCTGGTGGCCTGGGGTTGGCAGCGCCTGCGTCAGCCAAACCCATGGTTGTTCGGCCCGTTATTGGTCAGTGCGACCGCCAGCGTTGTCTGGGATTTGCATATCGGCCTGCCCGACGGCGGCAGCCAAATCGGCCAATGGCTGATCGGCAGTGGACTGGGTTGCCATTTCAACCGCCAGTTCTTCCGCCGCGCGCCGTCGTTCATGGCTCGTACTTTAGTCGGCACCGCTCTGACCATGGCGCTGGCGACCTTGGCCGCCGTGGGCCTGAGCGCCCTCACCCACTTGGACCTGCGCTCGCTGACCCTGGGCATGATGCCGGGTGGCATTGCCGAGATGAGTCTTACGGCCGAAACCCTGCAACTGTCAGTGCCGCTGGTGACGGCGATGCAGGTGATGCGTTTATTGTTTGTGCTGTTTTTGGCGGAACCCTTGTTCCGACGATGGAATCGCCAGCCGTAGCGGGCTTCCCACGCAGGACCGTACCGTCTGTCGCAACTGTCATTTCTCACAGTTAGCCTAGCTGCCTCGTTCGGCGTTCAATCCGCATGTGATTCGAGCATCCGCACGAGGTGTCAAGCATGACTCCGGTTCCGACCGCGCGCCCTAGCGTTGGGCAACTAGCCCCCAACATTCCTGGCCTGACGACGCCAGTCGCGGGCTTCTCCGGTGGCGTGTACAAACTGTTGCTGGAGAACCATGGCAGCCCCGGCCTGATTTGCATCTTGCGCACCTACGCCGGTCAGGTAGAAGGCGATCTTATCCAACTGTTCTGCGGCGACTTGCTGGTACCGATCGATCACCATAACGTCAGCAAGGAGGAGGCGCGCGATGGGAAGTCGATCAGCCTGCACATATCCATGGCGCGACTGGATGAGGGCGCGGTAGGACCTGTGTTTTTTCGGGTGACGCACCCTGATCAGCGTGCAGAAGAAACCCAGCGCCTGACTCTCAAGATCGACACCGTAGCGCCAACCGGCAACGACCTTATTCAACAGCCGCCGTGGGTAAATGAACAACTGCCACGCCCTCAACCTGCACATTTTTTGATCGATTCAGCCGCAGCCCAACGCGGGGTCGCGGTGAGAATTCCCTTTTATCCCTCCGACCTCACCCGCCCTTCCACTACTCACCGAGCGGTTCGTGATCGCATTCGCCTGATTATCGGTGGGCAAATCATTGAGCATTCCGTGACCGAGAACGAAGCCAGCAGCACACTGCCGATTTCAATCATGGTTTATTACGGCACATGGCTGCAGATCGGCAGCGGCTACCAGACCTGCGCCTACGATGTCATCGATGAAGTAGGCAACCACGCGCCGGGCCGCTCGCCGACGCAACTGATTGAAGTGCGGCTTAATCCCAACGAACGCCTGCTGGACCCTGCCCACGTTGTCGAGGCACCTACAGGAACGCTGGATGCGGACGCCTTGCTAGGCAAAGACGCAACCCTCAGGTTCGCTGTTGCTGGCAAAGGCTGGGCATTGGGCGACGAAGCTCGACTGACCCTTCGAGGGCGCGCGCTGGACGGCGGCGACGTTGATAAAACCTACACCGTCAGTATCACGTCGACGACACCCACCTTCACCGACGTCCCGTGGCCCAATGCCGATGTACGCGCGCTTATCGGCGCCATGATCGAACTCAGTTATGAACGGGTCCGCGCAGGTCAGGCCAACGTGCCCTCTGAAAACGCCTTCGTCCGAGTCACGGGAACCCCCGAGCAAACCGCTCTCGCGGCGCCGCAAGTGCCGGCCGCCAGCGGCGGCGTCCTGCCCCCCTTGACCGATCCGGTATTAGTCACGATCACGAGCTACACAGGGCAAAAGCCGTTTGATTGCGTCACGTTGGTACTAGAGGGCGCTAACGTCTACGGCCACCGGTTTTATCGGGAGTATGTCGCAGTGGCGGGCGAGGACAGCATCGTATTCGAACTGCCCAACAGCGCTGACGGCGACATCCGCCAACTGGATAGCGGCGAACTGATGCTCTACTACTTCATCAACCATATCGGCCAACGGCCCCCCTCTGACATTTTGTCATTGCGCATTGGCGACCCCTTGGACGCACTGGCCCAGCCTGAAGTACTGCAAGCGCCTGCCCCCGGTTTCACCTTCGACCCCGACGTATCCCTGGGCAATGCCGATGTGAGAGTCCCGGCTAACGCTGCTTTCGTTGTAGACGCCACGGTAACTCTGTATTGCGAAGGCAGTGCAGTCGGCGGCAGCGCCCCACCCGATGCATTTCTCATCACCCCACCATGGGTCGGGCAGGAGTTGGCGGTTGTCATCCAACGACAGTTCATTCTCGCCAACCTCAACGGTTCGGCTCGCATTTATTATCGGGTAGAAAAACCGGGCCAGCGCACCCGCTACTCCAAGGCACTGGTGATCACCGTCGGCAGTCGCCTGCAATTGCCGGTGCCACTGGTGCTGGAGAGCACAGTCACGGGATTGAACAGCGCCAGGCTCAACCCGCAACACGTTCTGAACCCGCCGATATGCACACTGCGAGTAAGCTACACACCGATGCTGGCCAGCGACGATATTCAACCGAGTTTCGTTGGCACTCACGGGCAAGGAACGCCGAGCATTGCTCCGCGACCAGGCGACCCCGCGAAGGGCTATGTGGATTTCATCCTGAGCAACAAAGTGATCTCCGCCAATCTGGGCCGAAAAGCTGTGTTGTCCTACATCGTCACCCGCGCCGGTGCCGACACCGCCTCCCAGCTTTTAACCTTGACCATCGACCCTTTCCAGGAGCAGATGCTGGATCTGGTCACCGTGCCTCAGGCATCGAACGGCATCGTAAGAGCCAACATGCTTAATAGCGTGCTGATGCTTGCATGGCCGTTCATAAGCGTCGGGCAGGCGATATGGGTCGATCTCAAGGGCGCAGCCAATCTTGCCCTGCTTGATGGCGTACCACTGACCGCCGCGCAATTCAGCGCCGGGCGCGTGGAGGTCACGATACCCGCCGATTACCTGCGTTCGTTGCCTACTCAAAGCACCTTGACGATTGAAGTACGGGTATCGCTCAACGGCAGTGCCAACAAGACCTCGGCCATCCGCTTGCGTACCGCTCACTACAGGATCACCAATACCGTCGGCGTTTTTGCAACTATTGCGGTGGGTCGTGCGCCGAACGCCATAGTGCTGAGCCCGAACGGAGAATTGCTGTATGTCGCCTGCGCGTTTGGCGACACGTCTATCTGGATAATCGACACACTGCGCAACCGTGTCATTCACCACTTCGCAGTGCCAGGGACGCCCTTGCACATCGCGATCAATCCAACCGCTCCAAGATTGTACGTGACGGACAACAGCGTTGCGGTCAACACGCCTATTCGCATTTACAACACACAGGATTACACGCTGATCGATACCATCACCGGGTTTACAACGGTCGCAGGTATCACTCTTAACGCCAACGGTTCCCGCTTGTATGTGGCGGATACAGGCGCATCAGAGCTGGTGGTGATCAACACCACCAACCATCAACGCCTGTCCTCGATTCCAGTGCGCGAGCCGATTGACGTGGTCGTCAGCCCCGATAACAACCGCGCACATGTGGCTACATTTTTTGACTGGTCGATTCTCAATCTGCACACCAACACCCTGATCGATAGCGTCGACACCCCTTCGGCGCCCAGTGCAATTGCCCACAATCCCAGGGGGGCGGAGGTCTACATCGTCAGCCGGACAGGCGGCAGCGTCACGATCGGCAATACCGTGAATCACGGCATCCCCCAGCGACTGATAGGGTTATCCGGGCCCTTGCATATCGCCTTTGAACGCGGTCGCGACCGTGCCTACGTGTCGCAGACCGACGGCGACCTACTGGGCATTATCGACACGCGCTCGCGGCAGTTGATCGGCACATACGCCGGCTTCAACAAGCCACGCGCAGTGGTGGTGGCTCCAGACGGCTCCCATGGCTATGTGGCAAATATCGGCGGCGATTCTGTGTCCTTGGTGGTGTTATAGCGGACGAATGACCGTTGGTCGTGACTGTCATTTCTCACAGCTAGGCAGCTCGTTGTGCTCGGCGCTCAATGATTCTCGACGCGCCCTGCCTTGAGGGTGGGGTGTCCGCACCGACCAACCCCAAGAGGCTGACGATCATGACCTTGGATCAGAATGCTGAGACCCGCTCAGACGGTACTAACCTACCTGCAATCATCTCCCATTGCGTCCCCAAGCCACCTAGCGGGCTTTTACCCCGTAGATTGTTTCCCGGCGAACTCAAACCGTTCAGCGACTTGGTGATTATCTTTCCCACTGAAACAAAACCCGTTGCCGGTCACGATGCCGCGCTCAACAAAGCGGCGTTGGTGCTCCACACGAAGGGGGTTATCTGTCTGCTTCCGGGGTACCTGGAAAGGGAGGCGGATGACTTTATCTGGCTGGAGATCAATGGCGTACGGGGACCTATTCACACCGTTAGCCAAGAAGAAATAGATAACGACCAGATCACTGTCCTGTTCATGGACAGCGGTCGTTTTATCGACCAAGCGAACAACACCGTGCAAGCCTTTGTTAAGCGCACGGGCGGCGCTGTCGAAAGCAGCAAAGTGTTCAATTTTCTCGCAGACCGTGAGCCCCCTGTGGGCAGGGACCCGATCCCCAGTACGCCTTACAACGACAACATGAGCCCTGTCACGTTTGAGGATCCCCAAATCGAAAACTTTGGGTTCGTTACCGATGAGCAGATAGGCCTCGGCGTGTCGATGCTGATCGCCAATTACCCTTTGAATACCAACGAATCTCCCGTCCATAGCCGTAAAGAGAACGATGTCATTCACGTCAGTATCGGCGGCGTAATTATCAAGCACACCGTCACGTCTTTCGAGGCTTCCGGCAATGAGCCAATACGGATCGTGGCTTACCATGGGACCTGGAGCCAACTGCCCAATGGCGTGCATCTGGTCCAGTGGTACGTCGTCGATAAGGCAGGCAATCACTCCCCCGGCTTCTCACCGTCCAGATTGATCGAACTTCGGGCCGGGAACGGTGTGGAACCGCTGCTGCCAATGGTGCATGTCCTTGAATCGCACTACGACCCGGAAATCGATAAGGACGTCATCAATGTGCCGGATCTCATAGGTGACGCGACCATCGAAGTGCCGATACGCTTCAACGGCTACAACATCAACGATGTGGTCGTCCTGACCGTCTATGGGCTTGTTCATGCCATATCCAGCTCAATCGTGCTGCGCTATACGGTAACGAATACCAACCTGATCAGGGCATATATCCCCCTGCCCCTTTCTTTCCTCTTACCCCTGGTCGATGGTCTGATTCTGATCACCTACAAACGGATTCGCCCAGGCACACCCGACCGTAACTCCTCAGCCGCGCTTTACTACATTTTCGGCAACCCCACCGGTACACAGTTGCCGCCTCCAGAGGTGCAGGGTCTGATCAACGGAGTGTTGCCCGAAAATACCGACCCGGTGCATATCGTAGTCCCGCACTACATGGGGCAAAACTCGCAAGATAGGGTTGAGCTGGTGGTGGTGGGGTTTCCAGCCAGTGGTGCCCCTACTTATGCGACCTACACGGACGTCGCCGGCACGGGCGATATTGATTTCATCTTGGATGGCGCGTTCTTCTTCGCCCTCTACGGAGGCTATTTCAAGGCTCATTACATCATTAACGGCGGTATTCCAAGGCCACCGTCAGACGTAGCGATCATCTACGTTGGCAAGACTCAAAATAAACTGCCGGCGCCTACGACACTGCAGGCAGTACCACCCGACTTTAGATTCAACCCTTTGATCCACAAAGGTAATTTGAACGTCAGGGTACAACCGCATCCGTCTATCGTCGCGGGCACGGAGATCAGAGTCATATTCATCGGTTCGAAACCGGGTGGTAGTTACACGAGCCCATGGTTCCGAATAGACGAAAACTGGGAGGATGCCGAAATCCCCTTCACCATTGGTCGCACCGTTGTACTGAACAACGAGGGCGGCACGGCGCATTTGTATTACGAACTCAAACCAGTAATGCCAGGGCCCACTCAGTTTTCCCTGGAACTGATCATTGCGATTGGCGGACCGCGTATCTTACCGTTACCCAGTGTGGTGCAAGCCACGTACATCTCGGAAACCCGGGTTGAACTCAACCCTGTGCATGTGATTGCACCCAACCCACCTTCCTTGGAAGTCCGCGTGACGTCGAACACCTTTCCGAACGACGCAGACATTAAAATCATTATCACCGGTAAACCGGGGGTCGGTACTCCAGACATCCCCGCACGGCCCTCCATACCCGAACCGGGTGAAACCTACACGCGCTTCAACTTATCGAGCGACTTTGTCGCGGCTTACTTGGGTGGTGAGTTCAACGTGTCGTACCAACTGATGGAAGCCTCTGGGACGACTAGTTCGCCGAATCTTACCGTGGAGGTTTTAGCGCTACCGGACTCGTTACTTGATTTGGTCACTATTCCCGAAACAGTAGGCGGGGCAATCAACCCCAGTGTTGCCAACCATGTGCGAATTAACCGGTGGCCGTTTTTCCGGGCCTCGCAATTGCTGTGGATTGATATATTGAGTTCCACCGACCTTGCGCTTCGCGTTTCAATGCCCGTCACATCCGCTGAATTCACGGCCGGACGTACCCTCGATCTGATCCCTGCCAGCTACCTCAGGTCACTGCCCGATAACAGCACAGTGACGATTCAGGCGCGGGTATCGCTCGATGGCAGCGGGAACGAATCGACGGCTCAGCACTTTAGCCGGTCACCGGTGTACAGGATCAAAAAAGCATCGGGGGTCGTGGAAGGCGAGATTCAAGTAGGGCATACCCCTAGTCACCTTGCTCTGTCCAAGGACGACTCGAGACTCTATGTGACCAATGTGGGTGACAGAACGATTTCAGTGATCGACACCGACAAGGGGGAAGTGATTCGTACGCTCCAAGTGACTGGAACGGGGGCGCTTTCGGGTATAGCGGTTAGCCCGAATGGCCGGAATCTGTACGTCAGCTTACTGAGTACCTCGACGCTGGTTATTGAAACCACGCATTTTCAGACAATAGCGACGATCTCGTCTGCTGGTTTCCCATACAACTCAGCTCTACGCTTAAACCCAACAGGATCCCGCCTTTACAGTGGAAACGAATATTATGGAGGTCTCCAAGAAATAGACACTTCGACTAACAAGTATGTGAGATGGCTTAATGGCGGCAGTTACTATACACAAGCAATTGCCTTCAATCATTCAGGCACTCGAATTTATACAAATGGCTATCATATAAGAACATTCGATCAGGCTTCAGGCACCATAATAGGCTCATTTACTGTTCCTCGTGGCTCAGGAAGAAACTTTGGATTAGCCTATAGCCCCACTGCCGACGTTATTTACGCAACCAACGCCGGTTCGTATGCGACGGATGGGTATTTGATGATGTTGTCCGCTGCGACCGTCCCCGTGACACTTATCAAGAGAATTGACAACCTCGGCTATCCTTGGGGCATTGCATTTGCGCCAGACGGCACAAAAGCCTACATGTGTTTACATGGAGAAAACTCGATAAAAATCATCGATACGTCCACCCAATCCATCACTGGAGAAATCAATACCAGTAGCTACCCACTGGACCGACCTAAAGAGATTGTTATTACCTCTGATGGCAGCCGTGCTTATGTGGCCAACTCTGGAAATGCCAATATCATCGTGGTCAGCCTGTAAGTGTTATATCCCACGCTGTTAACTTAATTGTTAAAAAAAACCCGCCTCTTTCGAGGCGGGTTTTTTATTGTGCCGGCAAACTGCATGACATCCGGCGTTGGTTTTACCTGCTCAGAAATCGTAACGCAGGCCCACATTCACACCATAAGGCTGCTTGATGTTCTTGCCGGTGCTGTGCTCCAGATCCGCATGCAACTTCAGGTTCTGCGACACGGACATCGCGACACCCGCACCTACCTTGAAACGCGAACCCGACAGGTCATTGTTGAACGCGTTATTGTTAACGGACACCTGGTTGCTCTGATCGAACTCATGGGCTATCGCCGCCTTCAGGTACGGCTGCAACACGCTGCCGCTTTCCAGTTGGATCGTCCGTCCGACGGTGGTGCCCAGCTCACCGATCACTGTGCTCGACCGGTCACCCTTGGCATCCAGGCCGTTGTCCAGCGTATAACTCTGGGCCTGGGTAATCACCGCATCCAGCTTGCCGTAAGGCTCGACGAAGTAATCGTCAGCCAGCTTGATGTGCCGACCCACTTCCGCCGAAGCGCCCACTGCGTTCTGCGTGTAGTTGCCCTTGGCTTTCTTGCCGTCGCTCATGGCCACGTTCGACTCGTTGTGCAAGCGGTTGAACTTGAGCACACCGTCGAAGTAGAAACCACTTTCGGCATCCAGCCAGGTGGCGTAACCGCCCACGTAGTAGCTGTTAATCGTGGCGCTGCTGCCACGGTTCAGATCCAGGTTCGAGTTACTGTGACCGACCATCCCACCGATAATCCACTGGCCGTCGCCCGCTTCGACAGGCGCGTCTACACCGATGGAGAAACCGCGTTGCGACTGGTTGTACCCCAGGCCAGTCTTGTCGTTGGACACCTCATACCGATTGCCATAAGCGCGCGTCCACAGCCCCGCAGATTGGCCTTGGCTGAAACGCAACTCACCCATACGGGTACGCAGCGTAGTCGTCTCACCCAACAGCACGCTCGGTGCAGCGTTGAACAACGCCAATACGGAGTTGGTGCTTGGGCTGATCACTTTGCTCTCCGGGTCGAGCAGCCAATCCTTGCCTTCGTTTTCGTTGATCAGGCTGTAGGAATAAGTACCGACATCCACACGATCACCGAGCAAACTGAACTGGGCACCGCCGTCCGCCGTGTGAACCACGTGCAAACGATCAGCGCTAAGCGGGTCGGCACCGCTGCTGGCGATCAGCAGTTTGTGCTCACCCGAGGAAGTGCCCGTAACGTTGAGGAAATCGCCAGTCAACGTGGAGAAATCCGCAGTCATATGGAACGTGCCGTTGCCCGACAGGTTAGCGACGTCCAATTGGTAGAACGTGCCGGACTCACCGAACTTGACGTTGCCGCCGCTCAGGGAGAGGTCGCCTACCTGCTGGTGATCGACCATCACCCAGGTGGCATCGCTGTTGATTGCCAGCTTGTCGACGTTCTCCAGGCGGCCGGTCAGGATCGAGCCGTTGTCGAGACCGACGCTGGCGGTGCCGCCGCTGTTGATCACATCGCCGTGCATGGTGGCGCTGTCCAGGTTCAGGTCCAGCGCGCTGCCGGTGCCAACTTGAACGTTGCCGGCCAGGGCGCTGCTGTTGACGCGCATGTTGGCCGAACCGCCATTCGTCAATTCCAGCATGTTGCCATTACCACCCTGCAGGGTGGAGCCGTTATTGACATCGATCTCGACCACGCCAGGAGACTTCACCACAATAGCCGCGCCGCTCTCGCCAACCACAGCCGTCTGGTTGAACGTAAAGGACGCCGGGTTCGGTGCAGTCGGGTGCCGATAGACTTCAATACCATTGGTGGCGCCAGTGATGCGGCTCTGATTCGCGTTCAAGTTCCCATCAACGGCCAACAGGCCTTGCTCGCCGCCTATGACCTCACTGTTATTCAAAGTCAGTACGCTGGCGCCATTCAAGATAACGCCTTGGGTGGCGCCCTCGATCAGGGTATTGAAAACATCGGCCGTCGACCCCTGGGCACCTTGGCTCCCCACGATCAATCCGATAGAACGGTCACTGGAAATATGCGCATCACGGATGCTCGCATAACTGTCATAAAGTGAAACGCCCACTTCATTGCCGGCCTGTACCCGACCGCCATTCATTTCGAAGGTCGATTCGTTGGCAAGGACACTGACGATCGTGGCGCCATTGGAAATAAGTTTTGCATCACCGCTCAACTTATAGCGGTCTAACGGAGAACTGGCATCAATGGTCAGTTCATGGCCTGGAAAGACTTCCAGAGCAAGCGCTTTTGTGGCGGCGAGCGACAATGGCATCAATGCCAAAAACTTGATAGCAGTAGCGAGTCGAGTTGGAGTAAAAAATTTAATATGAGTCACGGAGAATTAACCTCTAGTCGGGTGACTGAACAAGCCAAGCGATTAAAGGCTTATCGCCCTGGGCTTTCAGTGGGGGCCTAGAGTACGGAGCCGAAGAGGAACTTCATGTAAGGCAAGTCTAAGGTCGCGTAGGATTATTCTTAATCTCGCTCTAGCTAAGCGCGCGCGATCAATACTTCAATTTCATCTCACGAAACCACGCTATCAGCCGCGTCCACACAAATGGGCAATTTCGTGCGTGGATCACACGCGAAGAACCGCTACCTAAAGGCTTTCGCCGCCAGGTAGCGGACAAGGCTCCTCAACGCGTTACATCAGTTACCACAGATGGTATTACCTGTCTGACGCCGAGTCATCAGCACAAAGGTGACGGGTGAATCGCCTTCAGTTACGCCATCCGCTTTTAGTACGTGATAGTAAGCTTCAATACGCCCGCTCACGACAGGCTGGATATAGACCGGGAACGGTACTGTAAAACGCTCGCCAGGATGGCCCGGATCAGTGTGGTCGTGGCTAACCGTCACGGGAGGGAAAGGCAGATCCACCGTTTTCTCGGCGGAGTAGAAATCATCCGGACCATAAACAACCCAATGAAGCGTTATCTGATCGCCCGCCTGCAAGTTCGCAGGGTCTCTGATTACGGTTTTGATCCCACCAACAATGTCCTGGTCGCAGGTAAGCGCAAACAAATCGTCGAAGGCCAGCGCGTCCGGGTACTCGATGCCATTCAGGTTATCTACGGCAAACGCGCGGACATGCACAAGGGTTTCCACTGAATCGACGAAGTTATCGTTCACCCCGTTATTGAGTGTGTACCAAGTGGGAATGTCTCCGTTGCCTGCCTGCTTGATCACCTCCGCAGGCACCGTAAGCATGAACTCGGGATTAGTCTCATCTGCCACAGTGACTAGGTAAGGCGGGTCGAAACAAGGGATGCCTTTCCACCACAGCTGAATAAGGTGCCCCGCCGTAGCCCCTGTATAGCGCGCAAACCGGGCGGTAGCGTCGCCGAAGTCGCCAGGGCCGATTTCATTGGTCAGGCCCCCGGATGAAGTCACTGTCACTGGACCCAGCTCGGGATTAACAGGACCCGGGTCTTCAGGCCGCCCGCCCGCCGAGGTCAAGTCCACATCCACCGTGATGGTTCCCGAAGGGCCGACAATTAATCCGCCGCTATGAATGTTGTAGAACACGTCTGCCACGTAGGGTGCGGTGAGACCTCCATCCCTAAGGTCCTCCCAAGGAATTTTTACCTTAAGCGGCCAGCTCAGATCTACAGTACCCACGATCAAAAAACTGTTGAATTCGATAAAAACCTGGTCTCCAGCCTGCGCATTGTCGTATTTGCGGATCCAGATCTCAGCACGATTCAATTGAGCGTCGGTCAGGTCGAGCGGTGCTGCAGGGCACTCTGGGTCTCGCAGGTTAGCGGGGAGGGCGCGCGTCACCAATGTGAACTCTCGCATAGCGCTCGGGTAGCTGGTTTGGTTACCGGCACGATCGGTGTAAACAAAGTTGATCTGTTTTAGCCCCCCCCCATCCGCAGCAAGCTGAGCGGTGGTCAGACTGACCTGTATCGGCGCAGTGGTACGCGGTAGATTTTCCAAAGTCAGTATGGGCGTATCACTGGGAAACTTTGTGAAGATCTCCAGTTTGTCGCCAACTTGTGGGTCCAAGCGACGCGGTACCTGGAAAGTCAGGCTACCGCCGTTATCGTCCACATCCTGTAACGTCACATAGTGGCCCACCCAACCCGGTAACGTCACCGCGCCTGGCCTAAGACCGGCATTAGCGTCTCGGCGGTCAATGGTCACTGAGGTAGGAAGAGCAGGGCCATCCGTCGTACCGCTGGAGGTAAATACTTCATAGCGTAGGCTTTTCAGCCCGTGTTCGCCGATCTTGTCTTCCGGTATCGAGAAGCGGTAGGGCCAGGTGTGCGCAGACAACGGCTTACTGAAAGGAATTCGAGAGCCATAAAGGACATTATTAATACGAATTTCCAATTCGTCGTCGCCAACAGGCAGGATTTCGTTCCACCTTGCGATTTCACATATAACGCCTTCAGCGTACAACTCCGCGATGTCCATTAGATTCGTTTGCCCGTCCGCCACGTCGGGCAATGCATTCACCACATGTAGCGCATCCAGCACCCGCGGTCCGCGAGGGGTTCGAGCCCATGGCGGCCGCACCAACAACGGAGAGTTCGGTGCTATCGTCAGTTTTTTTTTGCTCGTGGAGGTTGATCCAAGCGCTCGGGAGTTATTGGGTTTTGTCATGGCTGCTTACTCTCACATGGAATAGAGAATGGCTCGCTTCCAGACATCTAACTGGACCGAGTGACGAGTCTATTTAACCCCCCCTGTGCCAGGCGCGCACCTGTCAACCTTGACAGGTAAAGATGCGGAAACTGGGGGTATTCCTATAGGACTCACACGCTGGAAACGTGGCGTATTAGGCCCATGACAGGCGTTGGGCCGGCAGCACACTGTCAGCGGTAAACGCCGCTTGCGCGGTGCCACCATGCCGGCCAGTTCAAGCTGCTGCTCCCCCGAAGAGTGATCGAGCAAGGTATCCAACGACTAGAGTAAATCGGGTGCAAGCAATGTCGTGGGTCAGTTCCAGTGCTCGCGCAAGACGCAAAAAATCCGATGCCAGTACAGGCATCGGATTTCGATTTCTTGCGCCCAGGGTCAAGCGAGAGGGTTTGATTGATCGGCATCAGGCGTGAGCGCTTTTTTCAGTTTTCACTCACTCTGAATAGGCCCGAGGCAAGTGCCACCACCTGGCCTTTTCAGATCAATGTAAATGAGCTTCTTGGCCGACAGACCCGTTGGCCCGGACGCTTTGAATAACCGATAGAAGACAACACCCGAACCCCAATCCGCGACCAGCCCAGGAAGGGTAAACAGCGGATTGAAGGGTTGTATCTGTACCTCAACCTGCTGAAGATCTCTGTGAGCATCAGACAACTCAACATGGAACGTAACACTCGTACCTGGGAAAGGATCTCCGCTACCATCTTTTGTGCGGTGGCTACTCCAATACACTTCAAGCCGGTCACCGACCTCAAAGTGGGTAGCATCCCACGGTATACCTATGAACACGCCTGTCCAGGGTTCCGGATGGGTATCACAAGCAACGAAATTGCGGTCGCTGTCATTCAGCAATACAGGCCTCACCAGGCCCTTGAGTGTATCAAGCTCCACTCGCACCAATTTGTCAGGACTGCGCTGGCGATTGACAGCGTTATCCGTCCAGTAATACACCGGTACTTGTCCTGACGCTGCTCGCATGATCAAAAGCCAAGGCACCCAAAAAACCACGGTTTGACCGGGAAGGTCACCGGGCTGAATCTCATATTCGTCCGCCAGCGCAGCCTCTCCGCCCCAGAACAGTTCCAACTTTTGCCCAGGTATTACGTCACCGTTCCATAGTCTCACCTCGACGCGAACAGGACCCGGGGCGTCCGCCTGGGTGACAACATCATCCCCTGTAACTCCTTTTACGACGACCAAAGGCAATTGGGTATTGATCGGATCAGGTCCTTGCGGGTCTGGTCCGGCCACACTGAAGTCCAGAATGTAAAAGCTATCAGGCGATGGCTTCGACGCGCTGCCGCGTTGAAACAGATAACGCACCCGCACGGGAATCGCCTGCTCAAACCCCTCGGCTGAAAGGATCTCCCACTTCACAGGTACACGGATGGGCCAAGCGTGGGCCACCCCAATTGTCACGACGGCAAGCGTATGGGTATTCCACCAAATGACGAGTGTGTCGTTCGGCTGCGCCCCGAAAATCTGTTCGATTTCGACAATAACGCCTGTACGAGCATCGTCCAGGTTTATAAGGCCGTCGTCTTCACCCAGGGGCACTTCAGCACGGGGAAGATCCGGCAACATTATGGTGCTGACTTCAATTTCGGTGGGCGCGGAGAACGGGCCGATATTACCTGCACGGTCGATCAGCCGATAAGAGGCGGACCTGAGGCCTGGCCCACTCTTACGAATAAAGTCTTCAGGGAAATGGATCAGAATCGGCGCACCCGCCACATGATTTGGCCCGATGATCAGCTTACCCACAAAATTGACGTTGGCTACCGCTCCCCAAAAGAACTCGACCTCATCTTCAAGGCGAATATCCGTCCAACGCTCGACTTCTGCCCCTATACCGTTGTTTGCCACCAGTTCATCGTCGGTGACAATGCCATCTGCCACTTCAGGGCCAAAAATCAACTCCGGACCTGGATTATTATTATTGGGTTCAGTCTTGTCGACGTTGATCATTGTGATAAACGAGGAAGTCGTCGTTAGCAACGGCGCACTCACCTGATATCTGAGCTGGCGTATACCGCCAGTACTTAACACGCTTGCCGGCAAGTACTCAACCAAAGGAAACACAGCATTGGGATCGTAAGGCCCCACGATTTCACGGCGATGAACTTCAAGGTTCTGCCAAAAATATACAACCGTTGTAGTCATGGCGACGTGAGAATAGTGGACTGGCCATACGTCTTCGATCGTCACCGCCAACGGTTGATTCTGGAGGTCCGAGTGAATCGTCCAAGCCGCCTCGTCCGGCAGTAATGGCAACGCTTCAGGCACTGTTGGCATCTGGAGGGTCTTGGCGGAACCCGAGCGCTTGCGCCCGGACACGTCGACATTTTTTGAGCCCATCGCCTCCGCATTTGAAGAAACTTTAGAATTAGACATTTCTACTCTCCTCAAGCATTGAACCAATGATTGACCACTGACAAGCGTGCTGGCATGTACCAGACCGACGAGGCCAGGGAGATTATTTAATGCTGATACAAGAAGGTCGGATACTGTCAGGAATAACAGGTACCCCTTGATGCATACACATCAAGAGGCCGCAGGTCATCACGCAAGCATCGAGTTACGTGAGGCGCATGGTTAAGCCGGGCGGCGTACTCAGACAGGCGGCAACCGCCACTCAATTGGGGTTTCGCCGTTCTGCTCAAGGAACTTGTTAGCGCGACTGAAATGCCCACAACCGATAAACCCGCGATACGCCGACAGCGGCGACGGATGCACCGATGTCAGCACCAGATGCTTGGTGGCATCGATCAGCTTCTGCTTGCTCTGGGCGTGGGCGCCCCACAGCAGAAACACCAAGTGCGGCTGATGCTCGCTGACCACTTCGATAATCCGGTCGGTAAAGAACTGCCAACCCTTGCCGGCATGGGCGTTGGCGTTGGCGCGCTCCACCGTCATGGTGGTATTGAGCATCAGCACGCCCTGCTCGGCCCAGCTCTGTAGGTAGCCGTGGTTGGGAATGTCGATGTTCAGGTCGCGCTTGAGTTCTTTATAGATATTGACCAGCGACGGCGGCGCCGGCACTCCCGGCTGCACCGAGAAGCACAGGCCATGGGCCTGGCCGGGGCCGTGGTAAGGGTCTTGGCCAAGAATTACCACTTTTACTTTGTCCAGCGGCGTGGAGTTGAGGGCGTTGAAAATCAGCGGGCCAGGCGGGTAGATCTGTTTACCGGCGGCATGCTCCTGGCGCAGGAATTCGCGCAGCTGGGCCATGTAGGGCTTGTCGAACTCATCGCGTAGGGCATGTTTCCAACTGGGTTCGAGTTTGATGCGGTCGCCGTCGGTCATCGTTGAAGTGTCTTGTAAAAAAAGAATGAGGCGAACCGTAGGAAAGCCGCCCCCGCTTGTCAATTGATCTGACACACCACCGGCACTTTCCCACCAAAGGATCATACTGATTTTTCACTTTCTCGATTGAGGTCACGATGAATCTGCACTTCGAAGAACTCACCGGCAGCGGCGGTGCCCGTATCGGCATCGCCAGCCTGGACGCTGAAAAGTCGCTCAACGCCCTCTCCCTGCCGATGATCCTGGCCCTCGGCGACCGCCTGGAGGCCTGGGCCAAAGACCCGCAAATCGTCTGCGTGTTGCTGCGCGGCAATGGCGCCAAGGCGTTCTGTGCCGGTGGCGAGGTACGCAGCCTGGCCCAGGCGTGCCTTGAGCACCCGGGCGAAGTACCCGCCCTGGGCGCGCAGTTTTTTGCCGCCGAATATCGACTCGATTACCGTTTGCACACCTACCCCAAACCGCTGATCTGCTGGGGTCACGGTTATGTGCTGGGCGGCGGCATGGGCCTGCTGCAAAGCGCGGCGGTGCGCATCGTCACGCCCAGCAGCCGGCTGGCCATGCCGGAAATCAGCATCGGCCTGTACCCGGACGTGGGGGCCAGTTGGTTCCTGTCGCGCCTGCCGGGCAAACTCGGTTTGTTTCTGGGCCTGACCGGAGCGCATATCAATGGGCGTGACGCACTGGACCTGGGGCTGGCCGACCGTTTCCTACGGGACGACCAGCAAGACCAGCTGCTCCAGGGCCTATTGCAATTGAATTGGCAGGAACAGACCGCGATGCAGCTCAACAGCCTGCTCAAGGCCCTGGCCCAGGAGGCGCACGACCAGCAACCCGACGCGCAATGGCTGCCGCGGCGCGCGCAGATCGACGCTTGGCTGGACGTGGGCGATGTGCGCTGTGCGTGGCGGGCCTTGAGTGCTTTGCGCGAGCATGCCGACCCGCTGTTCAACCGCGCGGGCAAAACATTGAGTGAAGGTTGCCCGCTGACGGCGCACTTGGTGTGGGAGCAGATCCAGCGCGCGCGGCATTTGTCCCTGGCCCAGGTGTTCCAAATGGAATACACCCTCAGCCTCAATTGCTGCCGTCACCCGGAATTCGCCGAAGGCGTGCGTGCGCGGTTGATCGACAAGGATCAGACGCCTCATTGGCACTGGCCGGACATCAATGCGATCCCGGACGCCGTGGTGCAGGCGCACTTCAACAAAGCGTGGGAGGGTAGGCACCCTCTGGCAGACCTTTCCGACTTTTGACAGCTCAGTGCTTGGAACGGTCGATGGTGAAAGAGCAATTATCGGGCTGGCTGTCATCGCAGATATAGATGTCCTGGCCGAAGGGATCCTTGGCCAGGCGCCAATGCAGGCTGCTGGTCAGCGACACGCTGTCGACCTCCTCCGAGCCGCCATAGCGCAGCGCAATTACTTGATCGCCGTTGGTTCGGTAGATGCACTTCTCAACGTAGCCGTTTTCCCGCGCCTGCCCCTGGGTAGGAATGAACAATGCGCCCACGAACCCGCTGACGAAATCCAGTTGGGTAACCTTAGGCCCCTGCCACAAAAGCTGCCCATCGCGCGCCTGGAAACGCCCCTCTTTTAATTGAACGGAGGACGCGTACGGACACCCCTGCTTCGCGCTGGCGTGCATAACGCCGCAGATCATCACCACAAGCAGGCAGATTGTTCGCTTAACCACTGGACGCTCCATGCCTGACCGGCACTCTGATCCCTGTGAGTGAAATACATCTGGAGCGCGAAGGATACCTGTCAAATATGACAGTTCCGACAAACGGCAGACGAAAAAAAGCGGCGCTAGATGCGCCGCTCGATAGTGGGAAACTTACCAATGACCGCCGCGTCCGCCACCACGGTCGCCACGGTCGCCTCGACGGTCATGCCCACCGCGATCCCCCCAGCCCTGATTGGGATAAGGCCGGTAGCCGGCGCGCGGCCCGGACGGGTAGTAACGCGGCGCCGAGTAATAGCGCGGGGCCGGCTGGTAGTAGCGCGGCGCAGAGTAATAACGCGGTGCCGGTGCGTAGTAACGGGGCGCAGGGTAGTAATCACGCCGGTATTGATACACCGAGCCACCCCCGTAGTAGTACGTCGGCGCTGGTGAGGTATAGACCTCGGAACGGTAGTAGCTCTGGCCTCCCTCGTAATAGGGCACGCAAGCGGAAAGGGTCAGACCGAGTAAAGCGCTGAGCAGCATTCGTCGATACATGGCGGCCTCCTGGACCGCGAAAGAGCACCTTCAGCGACGCTGAAGGGCGGCATTCAGCTTTCACTGAATGACGAAATATCTGACATCAAAAACGGAATCTGGTGCGTTCCTGTAACAACTTGATACACCTAGGCCGCCTCTGATAAATGCCTATGGACGCTGCACTTCCGCAGAACGAATCCAAACTTGAGCTTTAACGTTTCAGTTAATTTTTGGATGTTGAAACTCTTCGCTTTACCATGATGTCACTATGATGTCGCGTGCAGCCAGGGAGGCTCTAGCGTGCATACTTCGCTAACGTCCCCGGATTCGAACCATGAAAATTTCAACCAAGCTGCTGCTTTCGTTTTTACTGTGTGCGCTGGTCACCCTCGGGGTTGGCTTGCTGGGTATCAAGGGCGTGGTCAGGCTGTCCACGGCATTGGAACTCACGTTTTCCAACAACCTTGTATCTGTGAGCACCACGGCCGCCACCCTCAATGGGATCGTCGCGCACAACCGAGGCTTGTACCGCCTGATGGACGCCAGCCAAGGCGATGTGTCCCAGCAAGACCGCGACCGCGTACGCCAAGACATCGCCAACGAACTCAAGCGCAGCCAGGATGCCTACGCCACCTACCGCGCAACGCCACTGGCAGATGACGAACGGGCAGCGGGTGACAAACTGGATAAAGTGCTGCCGAGCTATATCAGCAGTGCCGAACGCATTACAGCGATGCTCGACAGCGGCAAGATCGATCAGGCTCGGGCTGAACTCAACACCACCAACAACGAACTGTTCCGCCAGGCCCGCGAGTTGATCCGCGTGATCATCGAGTCCAACAACCGCCAGATCAAAGAAGGCGCCATCGCCGCCGACGAGCTGCGCAACAGCGCCTTGACGTGGATGATCAGTGGCATCGTACTGGCGTTCATCATCGCCATCACCGTGGGCGTGCTGATCACCCGTCTGATCACCCGCCCCATTGCCCAAGCGGTGCAGAGCGCCCAACGCATTGCCAGCGGTGACCTGACCCACGCCATCCTCACCGAACGTACCGACGAAGCCGGGCAACTGTTGATGGCACTGTCGGACATGCAGGGCGGCCTGAAAAGCACCCTGATGGAAATCGCCAATGCTTCGGATCAACTGGCCTCGGCCGCCGAAGAACTGAGTGCGGTCACCGATGAAAGCACCCGTGGCCTGACCCGTCAGAATGACGAAATCCAACAGGCCGCCACTGCCGTCAACCAGATGACCGCCGCGGTGGACGAAGTGGCCGGCAATGCCGTGTCCACCTCCGAAGCCTCGCGCCAGGCCACCGCCGAAGCCGAAGACGGCCGCCAGCAGGTGGAGCAGGCGGTATCCGGCATGTCGTCGATGGTGGTGGAGATCAACGATTCGACGCAATCGGTCGTCGACCTGGCCAACCAGGTACGCGAGATCGGCAAGGTGATCGACGTGATCCGTAGCATCGCCGACCAGACCAACCTGCTGGCACTCAATGCTGCCATCGAGGCGGCGCGGGCCGGTGAGCAGGGTCGCGGCTTTGCGGTGGTTGCCGATGAGGTGCGGGCATTGGCCCATCGCACCCAGACCTCCACGGTTGACATCGAAAAAATGATCGGCGAAGTGCAGGTGGGCGCCGACGGCGCGGTGGCGGCAATGAACAAGAGCCTGACCTGGGCCAACAATACCCAGACCCTGGCGCAAAGTGCCGGTCAAGCGCTGCAACGCATTACCGCCAGCGTGGCCAAGATCAACGAACGCAACCTGGTCATCGCGTCCGCATCGGAAGAACAGGCCCAGGTGGCCCGTGAAGTGGATCGCAACCTGCTTAACATTCAGGACCTGTCCACTCAGACAGCCGCCGGTGCGCACCAGACCAACGCCTCCAGCCAGGACCTGTCGCGCTTGGCTACCTCGTTCAATGTGCTGGTCAGCAAGTTCCAGCTCTGAGTAGCCGAGGCAAGGTCGGCCCTGTATCGTGCAAGGCACGCCGGAATGGACCGGCTCCTTGCCCGATACCGCCCGAACCGACCGATGACCACGCCCACCCTCTGCCCCGCCTGCGGCGCTCGCAACGACTGCGCCCTGGCCGACCCTCGCCGCGTCGACCAAGCCTGCTGGTGCTACAGCGTCACCATCGATCCGGCGGTGCTGCAAGCCCTGCCGGACGCCCTGCGTAACCAAGCCTGCCTGTGCCCGCGCTGTGCCCAAGTCGACCAACAGTTACGCGACGCCGAGCGATCCTGATGCGTGTCGATCGTTTCCTCAGCAACCTGCCGCGCTTCAATCGAAAACAGGTACGCCTGTTACTGGTGGAGCGGCGGATCCGGGTCGATGGCGTTGCCGTCAGCGATCCTCACCATGAAGTGCGCGAATTCAGCCGGGTATGCCTGGACGATGAGGTGCTGCAGGCGGGCAAGCCGGCGCGTTATTTCATGCTCCACAAACCCAGGGGCTGTGTGAGCGCGACGTTGGATCCTGAACACCCGACCGTACTCGATTGGCTCGATGAGCCGGATAAGGGCGAGCTGCATATTGCCGGGCGGCTGGACTTCAACACCACGGGCTTGCTGGTGATCACCAATGACGGCCAATGGTCGCGCCGGCTGACTCAACCGCAGACCAAGTTGCCCAAGGTGTACCGGGTCGAGACGCAACAGGACATCGGCCCCGAGTACGCGCCTACGTTCGCCGCAGGCTTGTACTTTGCCTTCGAAGACCTCACCACCCAACCCGCCGAACTGACGCTGCTGGGGCCGAGGACCGCGCGGTTGAGCATCGTCGAGGGCCGCTACCACCAGGTCAAACGCATGTTCGGACATTTCGACAATAAAGTGATCGACCTGCATCGTGAGCGCATGGGCCCGCTGGTGCTGGACGCGACCCTTGCGCCGGGCGAGTACCGGGCATTGACCGACGCAGAAATCAGACAGGTCTGACGACCATTCAGCCGGCGACTGCAAAAACCTATTTGAGCGCCTTGCGGCATCCCGGGTCTGCTGCTTGAATCAAACCGTCAGCCGCAATATGACTGACGAGTCGCCTATAAACTCCAAGACCCACCTTGCCCTGCCCGCGCTTGATCCACGGGCCCTCCAGGCAAACCGCCCGCCATAACAACACCCGCCGGCCAGCCGTAATCGGACCGACATGGGCCTTCCTTTTCCAGGCGTATGCCTACCTGTCACAAAGCTCGTGCAGAGTGTTCTGCGCGCCCTACCCGCTTGCCAGGAGTCTTACGACATGAGGCCAGAAATCGCTGTGTTGGATATACAGGGTCAGTATCGGGTTTACACGGAGTTCTATCGCGCGGATGCCGCTGCAAAGACCATCATTCTGGTCAACGGCTCGATGGCCACCACGGCATCCTTCGCCCAAACCGTGAAGAGCCTGCACCCGCAATTCAATGTGGTGTTGTACGACCAGCCCTACGCCGGCCGTTCCAAACTCCATAACCGCCACGAGCATATGCTCACAAAGGACGTCGAAGGCCATATCCTGCTGGAGCTGATCGAGCACTTCGCCGCCGAACATGTGTTGTCGTTTTCCTGGGGCGGCGCCGCCACCCTGGTCGCCCTCTCCCAGCGCCCGCGCCGGGTGGAAAAAGCCGTGATCAGCTCATTCTCACCGGTGATCAATGCGCCCATGCGCGACTACCTGGAACGCGGCGTCGATTACCTGAGCAACCTCGACCGCGATCGTGTCGGCCACTTGGTCAACAGCACCATCGGCAAGCATCTGCCCTCGCTGTTCAAACGGTTCAACCACAAGCATGTGAGCAGCCTGGCCGAGCATGAATACGGGCAGATGCATTTCCACATCAGCCAAGTGCTCGACAGCGACCGGTTGTGCTACCTCAAGGCGGCCAAGCAGATCGACATTCCGGTGCTGTTCGTCAACGGCGAATGGGACGAATACACCAGCGCCGACGATGCCAGGCTATTCGGTCAATATGTGAAGAACAGCAGCTTCAGTAGCATCCAGGCCACCGGTCACTTTCTGGACATGGAACACAAAGCCGCGTGTCGGGACAGCCGTGACGCCGTGGTGGGTTTCTTGAAACCGGAGCAGCGTATCAACCGGCCGCGCTACGACCGCGGCCAAACGCAACATGCGTTCGCACTCTGAACCGCAGAGGCCTTGCCGGCTCACCATGGCGAACACGTGCGGTCGCCATGGTGAGCCGGCAAGAAGCCGTTCGTCACCTCGACAGATGCACGCAACCTGCACATTTTCCAAAGAAAAACTTCAAATCCCAGCGCACATCTGGTACAAAGTCAGCCGCTCTGAGCGGGTGTCGTATAATGGCATTACTCCAGCTTCCCAAGCTGATAACGAGGGTTCGATTCCCTTCACCCGCTCCACTCAGATTCGCTCCCCGTCACGCCGTTGCTGACGGGGATGCATAAGAAAACCGGCCCTTGGTGGCCGGTTTTTTTATGGGCGAAATTCAGTGATACCACCCGATCTTGCGACCTTTACGCATCACGACGCAGCGCAAACCTGTACAAATCAATTATTTTGTACAAGTATCAATGGCGATAGGGGCACTTCGCCTCGCACGATCACGGAGCCCCGCCATGGTGCGTCTACTGGTTTCTCTATTGCTGGTCGCAAGTCTGTGCAGTTGCACGGGCGTGGGGGTGGATCACTATGCCGATCAGCAACCCAAGCTGGATCTGGAGCGTTTTTTCAGCAAGCCGGTCAAGGCCTGGGGCATTTTCGAGAAGCGTTCCGGCGAGGTAGCCAAGCGCTTTGAAGTGCAGATCGACAGCCGGCGCGAGGGCAACCAGCTGATTCTCGACGAGCGTTTCGTGTACAGCGATGGCACTCGCCAACGTCGCGTATGGACGCTCACCCCGGACGGCCCCGGGCGCTGGCGTGGGCGCGCCGGCGATGTGGTCGGCGAGGCGATCGGTGAGGTGGCGGGCAACGCGTTGCGCTGGCGCTATCGGCTCAACTTGCCGGTGGACGGTTCGGTGTACGAAGTCAGCTTCGACGACTGGATGTATCTGATGGACGAAGACACCCTGATCAACCGCTCCAGCATGTCCAAGTTCGGCGTGGAATGGGGGCAGGTCACGCTGTTTTTCCGTCGCCAATAAACGGGTTTTTCAGCCTGCCTGACAGGCGTGGGGATGAATGATGAATATGCAAATGCTGTCGGATGTGGCTGCAAAAGGCGAAGTCCGCGAACTGGAATTGCTGTCGCTGGAGGGCGGTTTCTATGTGGCACGCATCAGGCTGGTTCACGGCGAGATGACGTTGTTGGGCGAGGACGGCCAGCCTTTGCGTATCCGCTCCACCACACACTTGCGCGACCTGCTGCAAGGCGTGGCACCCTTCCCCTGCGTGCTGGTGCAACAGTGCGCCCATGACGAAATGTGCGGGGTACGCGATGGGCCCATCGAAGCGTTGCGCGTGCCGTTTTCCCTGGAGGCGACCTTTTAGCAGCGGTAAATCACGTTCGGAAAAATCTGGATGCGCTGAAAGATTCCGGTAAGGATGATGCGACCCCTGCCCCCGGAAGCAAGATGACCGCCATGCCTGAATACCCACAAACCACGCCCAAGCCCACCCTGCATCAGGTGGTGGGCTGGGTGGTGGTGCTGCCCCTGCTGGTTTCGTTCCTGAGGTTGCCGGTGCCGTTTGGGTTGCTACTGGTGTTGGCCTCCCTTGCTGGGTCGGTGTACGGCGTACGATTTGCCAAGCGCCACGCCAGCCGGCGCGTCAGCCTGTTTGCGCTGGTCGTCACTGTGCTTAATACCCTCTCACTGTTTGCCGTAGGCCATCCGACGATAGTGAAGGTGCCGTTTCTGATCGCCTGGTGGTACGTAGCCCCCTATTACTCCAGCTGGGTGTATTGGAATTTCTAGAGGGGCGCAAAATTCGAGCGCAAGAAACGTAGTGCCCGCTTAGTCTGCTGGCGCTAGTGTTGGGATGCGCCGTTAAACTGTCGCCCTCCCAGGAGTTCGCCTATGTCCTACGACTACATGCTCATGCCCTCCCCCGTCGGCCAGCTCACCCTGGTGGCCCGCCACGACAAGCTCAGTGCCATTTTGTGGGAAACCGAACGCGCCAATCGGGTTCGACTCGGCGAGTTACGCGCTGCTGACGACAACCCGGTGCTGTTGGAAACCGAGCGCCAGTTGACGGAATACTTCGCGGGCCGGCGCGATAGGTTCGAGCTGGAACTGGAGTTCACCGGCACCGACTTCCAGAACCAGGTGTGGCGGGCGCTGTTGACCATCCCTTTCGGCGAAACCCGTAGCTACAGCCAGATCGCCCAGCAAATCGGCAACCCGAACGCGGTACGCGCCGTGGGCGCGGCCAATGGTCGGAACCCCATTTCGATCATCGCCCCCTGCCATCGCGTCATCGGTGCGTCAGGCAGTTTGACCGGGTTTGCCGGTGGGCTGGAGGCCAAGCGGTATCTGTTGGCCCTTGAGGATCGCGGCCAGACGAAAATGGGCTTCTGATCAGGCGGGCAAGATGGGCCCGCGGACAAAAGCCTGGCAGTTGTATAAGGGTTCGAACCCCAGCTTTCGATACACCGAGCTGCCACTCGCTGTAGCCTCCCGAAAGAACGTTAAACGGGCTTGATTTTTGCGCGGTGAAATAGGCGCAGGTATCGGCACTGAAGCGCCGATGCAGCAGGCATAACAACGCAAAATTGTAAAAATAAATTTTAGAGCGCGGCTGCGGTCAGAATTTCATCACCTGTATTTTTTAAGGAACCCGGTCATGAAATTCTCTGCAGTCTCCCAATCTCTGTCTCGCTGGGCGGGCAGCGCGCGCACGTTCTACGCGGCAGTCGCGTTGATCGGCCTATGGAGCCTGAGCGGGCCGTATTTTCATTACAACGACACCTGGCAACTGATCATCAACACATCGACCACCATCATCACGTTCCTGATGGTGTTCCTGATTCAGAACACGCAAAACCGCGATAACGACATCCTGCATATCAAGATCGACGAACTGCTGCGGGTGACCAAGGACGCGCAGAATGCCGTACTGAGCCTGGATGGCCTTGACCGCAAGGAACTGGAAAAACTGCGCCAGGAATACCGCAGCATCGGCAAAACGGCCTCGATGAACCTCAACAACAGCTGCGGGCATGCCGCCGACGATGCGGCGCCGAGTAAAACCGATCTGAATCAGGCATAAAAAAACGGCGGCTGGATGTGATCCAGCCGCCGTTTTTTGGTTCAGGCGTAAGGTTCAACCATCGCCTTGATGACCTTTGCCATAGGTCGAGGCCAGCGCGCGGGCCTTTTGCAGACGCTCTTCCAAGCGTGGCAACGTTTCATCCACCAGCGCTTTTATTTCCGGTACATCCGAGGCGGCACCTTCTTGCTTGAACAGCGCGATGGCCTCTTCGTTCTCCTTGACCTGCTGGGCCGTGTAGGCGGCATCGAAAGAGTCGCCGTCCTTGAGTTCGGGCATCAAGGTCTCGGCTTTATCCACGATCTGTTCGCGCGGGGCCACAGGCAGATCGAGCTTCTTGGCAATCGCCGCCAGATGCTGATTGGCCAGGGTGCGCTCGTTGATGACTTCGATGGTGTAGTCCTTGATTTCCTGGGACGAGGTTTTCGCGTGGGCCATGCGACTGGTTTCGATATCGGCCATGCCCTTGGCCGACGCCTTCTCGATGAATTCGCCAGGCGACTGGGCGAAAGCACTGCTGGCGCCGAGGCCCAGCAGCATCGCGAAACTGGCGGTGCGTAACCGGATAGCCATGCGGCTCATGATGGGTTCCTCCAGAGCAAAAATTAGGGCGGGGCACAGGCCCTGCCCTGAATTCGAATTTTCACAGGAGTAAAGGTTTAGAAAAAACTTACCAGTGCGACGAACGGTCATCGGCTCGTCAGGCCGCTTTGCTGCTAAACAAGCCGGGCAAAGCATGGGCCAGGGCGTTAATGGCGAAGCCGATAAACATCACGCCACAGAGACGGGTGATAAGGATTTCATGGCGCTGGTACAGGGTGCGCACCCGCTGAGCGCCGACCACGCCGACCAGAATCCCATAAGCCAGCAACCCGCCGATAAAACTCAACACGATCAACCACGGCAGCATCGACCAGGTCAGCAGCTCGGCACGGCTGGACAACAACGCAGTAAAGGTGGCCACCGCCACCGGGTAGGCCTTGGGGTTGGTCAAGCCGAACAGAATGCCGTGCCAGAACGGATGCCGCGCCGCGCCCTCGGGAGCATCGCTGCTGCGACGCTGGGTGCGTATCGCGCGCCAGCCCAGCCAGAACAAATACGCACCGCTGAGCACGCCCAGCACATCGAACGCGCTGCTGCCCACCTCCCGCGCACCGACGATGGCAATCAACGCAGTGCTGCACCACACCACGTCCCCCAGCAAATGCCCGCACAAAAAACCCGCCCCGGCCCGCCGACCACGGGCGGCACCGATGCCGAACACGGCCAGTACACCGGGGCCAGGGGTAATCCCGTAGATAAAACCCGAAGCAAGCACAGCGAGCAGCAAGGAAGGGGTCATGGCGCGACTCTGATCAGTGAAGGGTGCAAGGATTTTGCACGTTCCGGCCTTACGGGTAAAACGTCATGCCGGTATAAGGCCGCGTGCGACAGGCTCGCAGGCGCGACGCCAGATCGCCGACGTGGACTTCGAGCTTATGGCCGTCCGGGTCGAGAAAATAGAACGAGGCGCCCTCGCTGCGGTTATCGCGCCATTCCTGCACGCCGGCGGTACGCAGACGCTCGACCAGCGCGGTGAACCCCTGAGGCTCAGCCGAGAACGCGTAATGCGTGTAGTCCGCAGCCGGCTCCGACCCGCATGAGCTGTCGAGGGACAGGCACAACCACAACCCCGGCAATGATAAATACGCGCCATTATCCCACGTGGCGTCAAGCTGAAGCCCCAGCACATCATGGTAGAAATTGACGCTGCGCGGCACGTCGGTGACGGCCAGAGTCAGGTGGTTGAAGCCAGAAAGCATGATATTTCCTCGGCGCAATAGCTTGAGCAAGATCCAACAGTGCGAGCGCAGATTATGAAACGAGCGGATCTCAACCCACCACCGCTTGTATACGCCCAATCAGCCATTGCAGCCCCGTATCCCCACCCCGCCGCGCATGCCAGGCCAGTTCGAAGGCAAACGATGGAATAGCGAATGGCGGTGGCAGAGTGAGCAATTGCCGATGATCAACGTTCTGCACGCCACGGGCGGACACCGTCAGGATCAGGTCCGTGCCCAGGATCAACTGTGGCGCCACGCCCCAGTGCGGCAGGCTGATCGCCACGTGTCGGCGCTGGCGGATCGCCCTCAGCGCCCGCTCGATTTCCGGGGTGCCGCTGCCGCGCATTTCCAGCAGCACGTGGGGGCGTGCCAGGTAAGTGGGCAGGTCGAGCGTGGCGTTGTCCGGTAGGCTGTCGCGATCGATCAGGCAGGTGTAGTGCTCATCGAACAGCGCCGTGGTGCGCAGTTCCCTAGGGATATCGGGGAACACACCGGCGGCCAGGTCGAGGTCGCCGTTGAGTATGCCGTCGACCATGCCTTCGCGGCTGGTTTGCACGATTTGCAGGTCGATACCGGGCGCTTCGCGGCGCAAAGTGCGCACCAGGCTCGGTAGGAAAATCGCCGCGCTGTAGTCCGACATCGCCACACGAAACCGGCGCTTGGCCGATGCCGGGTCAAATTGATTCGGTGCCAGCAGCGCCTGCACCTGTGCCAAGGCTTCAGCCAGCGGCGTAGCCAGCTCAAGGGCCCGGGCCGTGGGCACCAGTGTGCCGCCTTGGCGCACCAGCAACGGGTCATCCAGTACATCGCGCAAACGCGCCAGCGCATGGCTGACCGCCGGCTGGCTCAGGTGCAGGCGCTCGGCGGCGCGGGTGACGTGCTGCTCAGTGAGTAACGCGTCGAGGATCACCAGCAGATTGAGGTCGATGCGACGCAGATCATTCATCAGCTGCATGCTCATCATAAGAACTTGGAATTTAAATTTGCGTGACGAATATCCTAGAGTCCAGCGAAACCATTCAGGAGATTCGAGATGACCCCCTTTCATTGGCTTGGGCTGATAGTGCTGGCCGTGATCGCCGGCGCGGTGGTGCCATTTCAGAGCGCGATCAACGCCAACCTCGGGCGCGGCCTCGGCCACCCGCTGTGGGCCACGCTGGCCTCGCTGCTGGTGAGCATTGTGGTGCTGCTGCCGGTGATGTTGGCGCTGCGCCTGCCGTTGCCGAGCCTGGCCTTTATCACCCAGGCGCCCCTGTGGATGTGGGCCGGTGGTGCCTTTGGTGTGTGTTTTATTTCCCTGGCGCTGATGCTGCTGCCCAAATTGGGCGCGTCGGGGTTTGTCGCGCTGGCGTTGGCCGGGCAGATGCTGGCCTCGCTGATGCTCGACCACTTCGGCCTGTTTGGTTTGGCAGAGCGTCAACTGACAACGCCCCGGGTGGTCGGGGCGTTGTTGCTGATGGGGGGCGTGGCGTTGATTCAGTTCGGCGGCGCGCCAGCCAAAGCGCTGGCGTCCGCGTGAACCCGCGTCAGCGCTTGTCGGACGTGCGCATTTTCTGCGGCAGGCCCCACATCAGCAACGCAGCGGCGATCAACGCACACACGCCGATCACATACAGCGCCGGCGTGGTGGTGCCGGTGATGTCCTTGATGCGACCCACCATCACCGGGCTGACGATCCCACCCAGTTGCCCCAGCGTGTTGATCAGCGCAATCCCGCCCGCCGCGCCCGCCCCGGCACCGGCCAGCAGTTTGGGCGGTAAGGTCCAGAACGTCGGGATCGAGGCAATGATGCCGGCGCCCAAAAGGCCCAACGCAATAATTAGAAACACCTGCTGATCATCGAAGATGCCCGCGCAGAAAAACCCGACCGCGCCCATGACCACCAAGCCGCTAACGAACTTGCGCCGCTCGCCGGTGGCATCCGACCAACGCCCCACCACCACCATGGTGATAGCCCCGCAGATATACGGAATGGCGGTCAGCAGACCGATCACCACCGCGCTTTCGATACCCGCGCTGCGGATCAATTGCGGCGCCCAGAAGTTGAGGCCGTAGGACGCCACCTGGATCAGGAAGTAGATCAGTCCCAACATCAGGAATCCGGGAATCCGCAAGGCTTGCAGCAGCGAGCCTTTCTTGTGCACTTCGTGCACCGCGATGCGGCTGGCCAGCAGGGTTTTCTCTTCGGCGCTGAGCCAGGGCGCGTCCTCGATGCGGTCCTTGAATTGGGTGAGTACCATCCAGGCCAGCCCCACGCACGGCAGACCGCCGAGCAGGAACAGCCAGTGCCAGCCGCGCATTTGCAGCACGCCGTCCATATGCTCCAGCACCAGGCCGGAGAACGGCGCGCCTACCAGCCCGGAAAAGGCCGAGGCGAGAAACAGCATCGAGGTGATGCGCCCACGGAAGTCCTGGGGAAACCACAAGGTCAGGTAATACAGCACGCCAGGGGCAAACCCGGCCTCCATCGCCCCGATCAGAAAGCGCAGGGCGTAGAACTGCCACTCGGCCGTGACGAACACCATGGCCGCCGTGGCCAGGCCCCAGGACACCATGATCCGCGCGATCCAGCGGCGCGCGCCGACCCGGTACAGCATCATGTTGCTCGGCACCTCGAAGATCACGTAGCCGATCACGAACAGCCCCGCGCCCAGACCGTAGGCGGTGTTACTCAGGCCCAGGTCGGCCTGCAGCTGGAACTTGGCGAAGCTGATATTGATGCGATCGAAAAAGGCGAACAGGTAGCACACCATGATCAGCGGCATCAGGCGCCACGCAACCTTGTGAACCACCGCTTTGACCGGATCGACATCACCGACCGGGCGCGCGCCGGTCTCTACTGTATTGGTGCTCATTGTTTTCTCCCAGCGGATCGCTCTACGGCGTCCGATTGTTTTTGTTGTCTGGTGTAGCGTCACAACGCGGCGGTGTACGCCGGTGGTGGATGCAGGTCGCAATTACGCCCAGCCTTGACCACCTGGCCGGGCAATTCGTGACCCAGCAGCGCCGGCAAGCGCCGGGACAACTGCAACAGGTGCGGCAGGTCGATACCGGTGTGAATGCCCACTTCATCACACAGGTTGACCAAATCTTCAGTGCAGATATTGCCCGACGCCCCCGGCGCAAACGGGCAGCCGCCCAGGCCGCCGAGCGCTGCATCGAAGCGGCGCGCGCCGGCGTCATAGGCCGCCAGCACATTGCACAGGCCCAGGCCGCGGGTGTTATGAAAATGCAGGGTCAGATCCCGCGCAGAAACCCGCTGCAACACGCGTTTGACCAGGCGCGTCACCTGACGCGGGTTGGCCATGCCGGTGGTGTCGGCCAGGCTAATGCCCTGGATACCCAGCGCCTGGTACGCCTCGACAATCTGCAGCACCCGGTCTTCGTCGATCTTGCCTTCGAACGGGCATCCAAAGGTGGTGGCGATGCTGCCGTTGAGACGTACCGGATGCTCGGCGGCGAACCGCGCGACATCGGCGAACGCTGCCAAGGACGCTTCGCAGCGCATGCGCATATTGGCCAGGTTGTGGGTTTGGCTGGCGGACATCACCAGGTTCAATTCGTCGGCGCGGGATTCGATAGCACGCTGAGCCCCCTTGAGGTTGGGGATCAGCGCCACGTAGATCACCCCCGGCCGACGTTCGATGCCCTGGAACACCTGCTCGCCGTCGCGCAGCGCCGGGATAGCCTTGGGCGACACGAACGAGCCGGCTTCGATGCGGGAAAAACCGGCGAGGGACAACTGATCGATCAAGGCAATCTTATCGGCGGTCTCGACCCAGGTCGGCTCGATCTGCAGGCCATCGCGCGGCGACACTTCCTGCACGATCAACGGGTCGTCATAACGCTGGATCATTGCACCACCCCCGACGCTCTCAAGCGTTGGATATCAGCACCACCCAAGCCCAGGTTGCCGAGGATTTCGTCGGTGTGCTGACCCAGCGCGGGCCCCTGCCAATTCACGCCGCCGGGGGTTTGCGAGAGCTTGGGCACGATGCCTGGCATCTTCACCGACACACCGCCGGGCAACTGGGCATCGAGCAGCATGTCGCGGGCCTGGTAGTGCGGATCACTGACGATATCCGCCACTGAATAAATGCGACCGGCCGGCACTTCGGCAGCCTCCAGGGCGCTGAGCACGCGGTCGATGGGCTGGCTGCTGGTCCAGTGGGTGATGGCCGCGTCCAGCACGGCGCTTTGGGCGGCGCGGCCGTCGTTGTGAGCAAGTTCGGGCGCGTCGGCCAGGTCGGAGCGGCCGATGGCGTGCATCAGACGCCTGTAGATCGGGTCGCTGTTGCCGGCGATCACCACGTAGGCACCGTCGGCGGTCGGGTAGGTATTGGATGGCGCGATGCCGGGCAACGCACCGCCGCTGCGCTCGCGCACGTGGCCGAGCATGTCGTATTCCGGCACCAGGCTTTCCATCACGTTGAACACGCTTTCAGCCAGGGACACATCGACGATCTGCCCCTCGCCCTGGCCGGTCTTGACCCGCAGCAACGACATCAACGCGCCGATCACTCCATGCAACGAGGCCAGGGAATCGCCGAGGCTTACCCCGACCCGCGCCGGAGGCGATTCCGGGTTGCCGGTGGTGTAGCGAATGCCGCCCATGGCCTCGCCGATGGCACCAAAGCCCGGACGATCACGGTACGGCCCGGTCTGGCCGTAGCCGGAGATGCGCACCAGGGTCAGCTTAGGGTTCAGCGCGTGCAGCACCTCCCAGCCCAGGCCGAGTTTTTCCAGGCCGCCGGGGCGCAGGTTTTCGATCAGGACGTCGGCATCGCCGAGCAGTTGCTTGATCAGGTCCAGGCCTTCACTGGACTTGAGGTCCAGGGCCAGGGACTTCTTGTTGCGCGATTGCAGGTACCACCACAGCGAAGTGCCCTCGTGCAGCTTTCGCCATTTGCGAAGCGGATCGCCCTGCCCCATGGATTCGATCTTGATCACATCGGCGCCAAATTCTGCCATCAGCCGTGCGGCAAACGGCGCTGCGATCAGCGTGCCGATCTCGATCACCTTGATTCCGCTTAGTGGAGCCGTCATCGGGAGTCCCTCTTATTCTTGGAATAGTGACCAAGGCTAGAGGACCGCCGCGGGAGAAATCCAACCGTCAGTTGGCAAGGAGCGTTCGTTAAACGCGAACGCTCAGGGATTTTTCCGTAGGACCAGGCTGTCAGGCCGCTCCAGGGAAGGCACTGAGAGACTCAGGTAGTCGAACAGTAAACGGCTGACGGGCGACAACTGTGTTTCATCACGTACGACCAGGATCAGACTGCGGTCCGACCAGGCGTCCGTCAGCGCCACGGCGTGCAGGCCGAGCGGGCGACCGAACAGCTCATAGGCTTTGCGCGGCAGGATGCCGATGCCCATCTTGGCCTGGACCATGCGACACATCGCATCGAACCCCGGCACATGAATGCGCAGGCGCAGCATCTGGCCAGCCTCGCGCGCGGCGGCATGGGTGCGCATGTTGATCGAGCTGGCGGCGTGCAGGCCGATGTGATCGCTGCCCAGGGTGTCGGCGAACGCCAGGGCCGGCCGGGCCGCGAGCGGATGATCGGCCGGCATCAGCACCACCAGTTTGTCGTGGCGATAGGTCACGCTGGGCAGGCCCTTGGTGTCGGTGTCGCAGGAGCAGATCCCCAGGTCCGCCACCCCGTCCAGTACACCCTGCACTACGCCGTTGCTGGGGCGCTCTTCCAGATCGGTTTTGACTTCGGGATGCAGCTCGGAAAAATCCCGCAGGTCTTCGGGCAGGAACTGAATGATCGCGGACAGATTGGCCAGCATCCGCACATAACCGCGCACACCATGGCTGTGTTCGCCTAGCTCCAGGCCCATTTTTTCGACGTTGAACAGCATCCTGCGTGCATGGTGTAGCAGGGTCTCGCCGGCTGCCGTCAGCTCCATGCCTTTGGCCCGGCGCACAAACAGACTGACTCCGAGCACCTGCTCCAATTCCATCAAGCGTTTGCTGGCGGCGGACACTGCGATGGCTTCCCGGGTGGCGGCGCGGGTCAGCGTGCCCTCTTCGAACACCGCGACGAATAGTTGCAGGGTGATCAAGTCCAGGCGCCGCACCAGGCTCTTGTGCAACATCACACACGCTCGCTGGCCAGACGCTGGATCTGGGCCTGTTTCACCACTGCCTGCGGCGCGCCATGGCGTACCGCCGCCAGCATCCCACGCCCCACCGACTCGGTGCTCACTACCCATTCGGGTTTTATCCGACGCACCAGCGAAAGCAACGGCCCGAACAGCCTATAGAACGCCTGATACAGCGGCGTCTTGGAACGCACGCCATGCATCGGCTGAATGACCCCGGGGCGGAACAGGTAGACCGCCTTGAACGGCAAGCGCAGCAAAGCATTCTCGGTCTTGCCCTTGACCCGCGCCCACATCGACTTGCCCTTCTCGGTACTGTCGGTGCCGGCGCCGGACACGTAGATAAACGTCATCTGCGGATTGAGCCGCGCCAGGGTACTGGCGGCGACGAGGGTCAGGTCGTAAGTCAGATGGGTGTAGCGCGCTTCACTCATGCCCGCCGAAGAAACACCCAGGCAGAAGAAACACGCATCGAAGCCCTGCAACAGATTTTCCAACGGCTGGAAATCCAGCATATCGGCGTGCAACACCTGATGCAGCTTGCCATGCACCTGAGGCAGCGGCGTACGGCCAACCGCGACGACCTCCTGCACATCCGCCGCCAGCAGGCACTCGCGCAACACGCCCTGGCCGACCATGCCAGTGGCGCCGAATAACAGAACTCTCATAAGGTTTACCTTCAAAGGCCCGCCATGAACGGCATCCTGAAGACAAATACACTACCAGCTTGTGGCGTCCCCGCTGTAGCTCCACGGCCAAACAACAATAAGGAAGCTTGCCATTGAAAAGCACCACCACCCTTGCGCTCGCCTGCAGTGCCGCTTTCCTCGCCCAAGTTGGCATCAGCAGCTACTTGCCGGCGGTCCCAGCCATCGCCCTTGCTCTGCCCGCCGCCGAGGATCGAGTGGCTCTGGCGCTGGCGGTGTATTTGGTAGGCATGGCGCTGCCGATGTTGCTGTGGGGCAGCCTGGGTGAGCGGTTTGGTCGTAAGCCGGTGCTGCTGGCGGCGCTCGCGTTGTATGGGTTGGCCAGCGCGACCATTCCATCAGCGTTCAACGTTGAAGTGTTTTTGACCTTGCGTCTGATTCAGGGCTTTGGCGCGGGCGGTGTATCGGTGATGGCGAGGGTTCTGGTACGGGACAGTTTCAGCGGCGCGCTTCTGGCCAAGGGGTTGTCGTGGCTGGGGATGACGTTTGTCATCGCACTGGGCATCGGTCAGTTTGCGGGATCTAGGGTGCAACTGGCGTTTGGCTGGGAGGCAATTTTCTATGGCCTAGCCATCGGCTCAGCCCTCTTGATGATGGTCTTGCAACGTGTGACGTTTCCTAAATTATTGAAAGCCGATTCCTCGCTCCCCCCCATGGCGCATTTACGCCACGATTGCGCGGCACCCACCCTTCTTGCATGCCGCGCTGCTCGGCGGTTTGGGTTACGGGGTGATCATCGCGTTCAATACTTGCGCTCCGCTGATCCTGCAGGGGCATTTTCAGTGGAGCGCGGCGCAATACGGTTGGCTGGGTTGGCCGATCAGCGGGGCGTATCTGGCAGGCGCCTTGATGGTCAATCGCTTCGTGGCACGCACGGGGCGATTGACCATGATGAGTTGGGGGGTTGCGCTGGTGCTATTGGGTAGCGCCGTGATGTTGCTGGGCAGTGTGTTTGCGAGTGGGCTTGCCGTGCTGCTGTGGCTGCCGTATTGCGTGGCCGTTCTGGGCCAGTCAATGAGCTACCCCATCAGCCTGTCACTGGCCAACGATGGGGCGCCCATTAGCGGCTCGTACGCCATGGCCTTGAGTGGTTTTACCCATCAGTTGATGGCGGCCATGATCGGTGGCGTGGCGAGCCTGCTGGTCACTCAGCAGGCATCGCCTCTGGCGCTTCTGTGCGTGGCATTAGCGGGCGGCGCGTGGATCTGCGTCGCCCGTTGCAAGGCAGATCAAAACGCGCTGCGAAAGATCTCCTCAATCTGACGCTGATCGGCCCGGCGTGGGTTGGTCAGCCCGCAGGCGTCCTTAAGTGCGTTGGTGGCCAGCAGGGGAATGTCCTGCAACTTGGCGCCCAGTTCGCGCAGGCCGGCGGGGATTTCCACGTCGTGGGCCAGGCTGCGGATGGCCGCGATGGCGAGTTGGGCGCCCTCTTCGTCACTGGCGCCTTGGGTATCGGCGCCCAGGGCGCGGCCGACGTCGCTCAGGCGTTTGGCGCTGACGCTGGCATTGAAGCTTTGTACGTGAGGCAGCAATACCGCGTTGCACACGCCGTGGGGCAGATCGTAGAAACCGCCCAACTGGTGCGCCATGGCGTGCACGAAGCCCAGGGACGCGTTGTTGAAGGCCATGCCGGCGAGGAACTGCGCGTAGGCCATGTTCTCCCGCGCAACTTTGTCGCTGCCATCACGTACGGCCAGGCGCAGGTTGGCGCTGATCAGTTCAATGGCCTTGATCGCGCAAGCGTCGGTGATCGGCGTGGCGGCGGTGGACACGTAGGCTTCGATGGCGTGGGTCAGGGCGTCCATGCCGGTGGCGGCAGTGAGGCCCTTGGGCATGCCGACCATCAGCGACGGGTCATTGACCGACAGCAGCGGGGTAACGTTACGGTCGACAATGGCCATTTTCACGTGGCGGGTTTCGTCGGTGATGATGCAGAACCGGGTCATTTCGCTGGCGGTGCCGGCGGTGGTGTTGATGGCCACCAGCGGCAGTTGCGGTTTGCTGGATCGGTCGACACCTTCGTAGTCGCCGATATGCCCACCGTTGGTGGCGCACAGTGCAATGCCCTTGGCGCAGTCATGGGGCGAGCCGCCGCCCAGGGACACCACAAAGTCGCAAGCGCTGTGCTGCAACAGCGCCAGGCCTTTCTCGACGTTTTCCACATTGGGGTTGGGTTTGGCGCCGTCGTAGATCACCGAGTCGATGTCCTGCATCGCCAGTTTCTCGGCGATCATCGCGGCCACGCCGGCCTTGGCAAGCCCGGCGTCGGTGACGATCAGGGCCTTGCGAAAACCATAGTTGCGAATGGCATTCATGGCTTCGTCGAGGCAATCGGTGCCCATGATGTTGACGGCGGGAATAAAGAAAGTGCTGCTCATGGCGAATCCTCGGATGACGTTATAGGTACAGCATCAACCTCAGCCGCCTGGCGCACCTTGATCAAGATCAACGCCGGCTCGTGATAAAGTCACCGCCCAGCCGATTTCGAGTAGACCCGCCGCAATGAAGGATTTCCAGGATATTGACGCCCACCTTGAAGACTGGAGCGCGCTGCGTAGCACCCACGACTTCAGCGCGATACTGATCGGCAACGGCGCCAGCCGGGCGATCTGGGAAGACTTTGCCTACGACTCACTGTTCGAAAACGCCCGCACCGTCGAAGAAAAACCCTTGAGCGCCTCCGAACTCAGTGTGTTTGATGCGTTACAGACCCGCAGCTTCGAGCAAGCCCTGGGCGCGTTGAAAACCACCAGCCGGGTCAACAAAGCGCTGGCAGTCAGCTCAGCCGCGCCACGCAATCGCTATTACGCGATCAAGGAAGCGCTGATCAATACCATCCACGCCGTGCATATCCCATGGCGCCTGGTGCAGCCCTCGACCCTGGCGGCGATCAATGGCGAGCTGGCCCGCTACACCACGGTGTTCACCAGCAATTACGACTTGCTCAACTATTGGGCGATCCTGCACGCCCCGGGCATCGATGACCTGTTTCGCGGCACCGAAGCTTGCTTCGACCTGGGCAATACCCGCACCGACGCCACGCGTATCCTCTACCTGCATGGCGGCCTGCATCTGGTGCGCAACCTCGACGGCACCGCGCGCAAACTGCCGAGTACCGACAGCACCCTGCTCAGCAGTTTCGCGATCAACAACACCCTCAAGACCCTGGACGATGTGCCGCTGTTCGTCAGCGAAGGCAACGTCCAGGAGAAGCTCAAGACCATCCGCAGTTCGGATTACCTGTCGTACTGTTACGCGCAACTGCTCAACCATCAGGGTGCGTTGTGCGTCTTCGGCCACGAGCTGGGCACGCAGGACAGCCACCTGGTGGAAGCGATTCGCCACGCTCGCCCCAGCACATTGGCGATCTCGGTGTCGGGGCGCAGTGAGGGGTTCATTCGTCAGCAGAAGCGCCGGTATTCGCAGTTGTTCGACGGCACTGGAGTCGCGCTGAAGTTCTTTGCGGCGCGCACTCACGCATTGGGTAACTCGGCGTTGTCGGTCCCCGTGGAGACATAGATATCCTAAAGCGGCTCTATAGCGCTGTGGTGAACGGGCTTGCCTCGCGCAGGGCAAGCCTGCTCACCACTAAAACCGCATTTTTCAGGTGATGTTTTCACCGAAGAGATGTAGATACCCATGCCTCCGATAGCGGCGTATCAGTTACCAATGAGCTGGCTGAAACAGGTCTCTACACACATCTCAAAGGCTGATGCGTAACGCTGTGGTAATGGAATGGACGCCCCCTTCCTAACGGCATCTATGTGCCAAAGTTAAAGTGTTACCCACACTTAGCGGAAGGGAGCGTCCTCATGCAGCTTACGACTGTTTCGGTTGACTTGGCAAAAAC
>NZ_LEKF01000002.1:546603-581692 GCF_001029595.1 Pseudomonas sp. ARP3 | reverse complement strand
CGGCACGGTGGTTCTTCAGGCTTTGGGACCGGCGTGTATGGCGGTACTTCCGGCACTGCCAACGCCGGCGGCACCGGCGGCGGCTATCACCCCAGTTACATGGGCGGCAAAGGCGGTACCAGCGTCGGCGGCGCAGGGGGGGTGGGCGTAGCCAACTACAGCAATGGCGGGGCCGGTGGCACGGCGAACAATGGCACTATTTCCATTGGCGGCGGTGGTGGCGGCTCCGGTTGGGACAAACCTGGCCGTGCGGGCGCCTCGGCCAGTGGCGGTATCTACAATGGCAGCACCGGCACATTGACCGTTGTCGGCACGTCGGTGATTACCAACAACATCGCTGCCGGCGGCGGGGGTGGTGGCGGTGGGGGCCTGGGTGGTTCCGCCGATTCGGGTGGCGCGGCCGGCAAAGGCGTCGGAGCGATCTGGAACAAAGGCACGCTGTTGATGACGGCTGCCAACTTTGCGGCCATGAGCGGCAACGTCGGTGGCAGCGGCTCCGGTGGCCCTGCGTTGGGCGGCGGTTCCACGGGCGCCTCCGTAGCGGCCGTGAACAACATCTTCAATGACGGCGGCACGGTGAACACGGCTTACGCCCCGGCTCCGACCGCGACCATCGTGGTTGCGACCCCGGGCCAGCACCTGGGTACGAGTTCGGTAGTAACCATTACCTTCAATCAGGCAGTCAACGGTTTCACCCTGGCCGACCTGACGGCTACCAACGGCGCACTCACTAACCTGACCACCAGCGACGGTGGCAAGACCTGGACCGCGACCTTCACCCCGGACTCGAACGTCGCCAGCACGCCCGGCCAGATCACCCTGGACAACACCGGGGTCACCAGCCAAGCGCTGGGAGTGGCGGGCATCGGCACCACCGTGTCCAACAGCTACACCGTCGACACCGTACGCCCGACCGCGACCATCGTGGTCGACAGCCCGGCGTTGAAAGCCGGTGGCTCGTCCCTGGTACACATCACGTTCAGCGAGGCAGTGAGTGGTTTCAGCCTGTCGGACTTGACGGCGGCCAACGGCACCCTGAGCAACCTGAGTTCCAGCGACAATATCCACTGGACCGCGACCCTGACCCCGGCTGCCGGCAACGACACCAGCGGCAACAGCATCACCCTGGACAACACGCTCTATACCGACATCGCGACCAACGCCGGCAGCGGTACGACCACCTCCAACACCTACGTGATCGATACCGTGCGGCCGACCGCGACCATCGTGGTATCCGACACCGCGCTCAACATCGGCGGTTCGTCCCTGGTACACCTCACTTTCAGCGAAACGGTCAACGACCTGGACCTGACCGACCTGAGCGCATCCAATGGCAGCCTGAGCAATCTAGTCCAGGTCGATGGCACCCACTGGACGGCAGTCCTCACACCCAACGCCGCGGTCAACCACAGCGGTAATTTCGTCACGCTCAACAACACGTTGATTACCGATGGTGCGGGCAATGCTGGCAGCGGCACGACCCAGTCCAACACCTACGCCATCGATACCGTGCGGCCGACCGCGACCATTGTGTTCAGCGCGACCAACCTGGGGATCGGCCAAACGTCGCTGGTGACCATCACCTTCAGCGAAGCCGTGACCGGGTTTACCAACAATGATTTGACGGTGACCAACGGCACCCTGAGCCCGGTCATCACCAGTGATGGCGGCATCACCTGGAGCGCCATCTTCACGCCGACCGCCGCAATCGTCAGCGCAAGCAACCACATCACCTTGGACAACACCGGGGTCCAGGATGCAGCTGGCAACGCCGGCAGCGGTACCACCACCTCCAACAACATTGCCATCGATGGCGTGCGCCCGACGGCGACCGTTGTAGTCACCAACGACACGCTGAAAATCGGCGACACCTCGCAGGTGACCATTACCTTTTCGGAAGCCGTGGTCGGATTCACCAACGCCGACCTGACGATCGCCAACGGCACGCTGTCGCCGGTGAGCAGCCTCGACGGCGGCGTCACCTGGACCGCAACCTTTACCCCGAGCGCGAGCACCACCGACGCCACCAACCTGATCACCCTGGACAACACCGCCTACAGCGACACCAGCGGTAATATCGGCACCGGCACCACCAGTTCCAACACCTACAGCATCGACACCGAGCGGCCGACCGCGACCATCGTTGTCGCTGACCCGGTGCTGACCGCTGGGCAAACCTCGCTAGTGACTATCACCTTCAGCGAAGCGGTGAGCGGTTTCAGCCTGGCCGACCTGAATGTCAGTCAAGGCAGCTTGAGCGGCTTGAACAGCGCCGACGGCATTACTTGGACCGCGACCTTCACGCCGGCTACGAATACCAACAGCGCAACCAATGCCATCACCCTGGCCAATGCCGGTGTCAGTGATCTTGCTGGCAACGCGGGCTCCGGCACGACCCAGTCGGCCAACTTCACCATCGACACCGTACTGCCGACGGCGACTGTCGTGGTGGCGAATCCAGCGTTGAATATCGGCGGCACGTCCCTGGTGACCATCACCTTCAACGAGGCGGTCACCGGTTTCAGCAACGCCGACCTGACCATCACTAACGGCACCCTGAGCGGGGTAACCACCATGGATGGCGGCATCACCTGGACCGCGACCTTCACGCCGAGCAACAACCTCGCCGACGCCACCAACCAGATCACCCTCGACAACAGCGGGGTCCAGGCGGCGGTTTCGGGCAATACGGGTTGGGGCAGCAGCGCTTCCAACAACTACGCTATCGACACCCAGCGCCCGACCGCCACCGTGGTGGTGACCAACGAGCACCTGGGCATCGGTAGCACATCCCTGGTGACCATCACCTTCAGCGAAGCGGTGACGGGTTTGAGTCTGGCCGACCTGACCACCGACAACGGTACCCTCAGCAGCCTGAGCACCAGCGACAACATCACCTATACCGCGACCATGACGCCGGTAGCGGGAGTCAGCCAGAACAACAACCGGATCGTCCTGGATAACACCGGTGTGGTCGATATCGCCGGCAACGCCGGCTCCGGAATCACCGAATCCAACACCTACGCGCTCGACAGCGTGCGCCCGACCGCGAGCATCGTGGTGGCCGATCCGGTGTTGAGCGCCGGTGAAACTTCACTGGTGACTATCACTTTCAGCGAGGCGGTGACCGGGTTCGATAACAGCGACCTGAGCGTGGCCAATGGCATCCTGAGCACTGTGAGCAGCAGCGACGGTGGTATCACTTGGACCGCTACCTTCACGCCGACCGCAGGTGTCCACGACACCACCAACCTGATCAGCCTGAGCAATGCGGGCGTGAGCGACCTGGCCGGCAACGCCGGCACGGGTATCACCAACTCGGGTAACTTCACCATCGACACCGTGCGACCCACGGCGACCATCATCGTGGGGAACCCGGCCCTGAGTATTGGTGCGAGTTCATTGGTGACCATCACCTTCAGCGAAGCGGTCACCGGCTTCACCAACGCCGACCTGACCGTCGCCAACGGCACCCTGAGCACTGTGACCAGCGGCGATGGCGGCATCACCTGGACCGCGATCCTTACGCCGACCACCAGCGTCACCGACGCCACCAACCTGATCACCCTGGACAATACCGGTGTGAGCAACGCCTCGGGCAATGCTGGTAGCGGCACCACCGACTCGAACAATTACGCGATTGATACTGTGCGTCCTACGTCCACCATTGTGGTCGCGGATGCGGCGCTGAGCCTCGGTCAAACTTCACTGGTGACCATCACGTTCAGCGAGGCGGTGAGCGGTTTCACTAACGCCGACCTGACCATTGCCAATGGCACCCTGAGCACGGTGAGCAGCAGCGACGGCGGTATCACCTGGACCGCAACGTTCACCCCGACCGCCAGCATCACCGACATCAGCAACGTGATCACCCTGGACAACACCGGCGTCACCGACCTGGCGGGCAACGCAGGCGCAGGCACCACCGACTCCAACAACTACAGCGTCGACAGCCAGCGGCCGACGGCCACGATTGTCATGAGCGACAGCGACCTGCGCCCGGGCGAAACCTCATTGGCGACCATCACCTTCAGCGAGGCCGTCACCGGCTTCGACAACAGCGACCTGAGCGTGGCCAATGGCAGCCTGAGCAACGTCAGCAGCAGCGACGGCGGCATCACCTGGACGGCAACGTTCACGCCCACGTTGAGTGTGACCGACACCACCAACCTGATCGTGCTGAACAACACCGGCATCTCCGACCTGGCGGGCAACAGCGGCACCGGCACCACCAGCTCCGCCAACTATGCCGTGAACACCGAGGTGCCGACGGCAACCGTCGTGGTGGCCGACACGCAACTGAAAGCGGGCGAAACCACCCAGGTGACCATCACCTTCAGCCAGGCCGTCAGCGGCTTTACCAACGCTGACCTGACCCTCGCCAACGGGACTCTGAGTGCGGTCAGCAGCAGCGATGGCGGCGTTACCTGGACCGCGACGCTCACGCCGACCAGCAATATCACCGACACCAGCAACCTTATCGTGCTGGACAACAGCGGCGTGACAAATGCCTCGGGCAACAGTGGCGTCGGCACCACGGACTCCAACAACTACAGCATCGATACCCAGCGGCCGACCGCGACCATCACCGTGGCGGACGCCCTCCTGGGCATCGGGCAAACCACCACGGTCACTGTGACCTTCAGCGAAGCGGTCAGCGGGTTTGACCTGTCGGACCTGAGCGTGGCCAACGGCACCTTGTCCAACCTTGCCACCAGCGACGGCGGCAAGACCTGGACGGCCACGTTGACGCCGACCGGCGCAATTACTGACCCCACCAACCTGGTGGTGCTGGACAACGGCCTGGTCAACGACGCTGCGGGCAATGCCGGTGCAGGCATTGCGATTTCCAACAACTATGCGCTCGACGCCGACCGGCCAACTGCGACTATCTCCGTCGCCAACCCGAACCTCACTGTCGGCCAGACCACCACGGTAACGTTCACCTTCAGCGAGAAAGTCAGTGGCTTCGACCTGGATGACCTGAGCGTGGCTAACGGCACCTTGTCCAATCTGTCCACCAGCGATGGCGGCAAGACCTGGACGGCCCTCCTCACGCCGACGGCCAACCTTAATGACCCGAGCAACTTCATCACCCTCGACACCAGCCTGGTGACGGATGCGGCGGGCAATGCCGGAAGCGGTTTCAGCAACTCCGGCAACTACGCGATCAACACCGTCGCGCTGACCGGCGACCCGCTGTTCCGCGTCGATGGCCCGATGGCGCCACCGAGTGCGCCGGACGCGCCGCTGCAACCGATCATCTTTGGCCCGCCCAGCGGCAACTTGGGCTCGCCGATTGGCTTCCCGGCATTGTTCGAGCAGCGTGAATTGGGTGGCGGCTTGCCACCGATCGGCAACATCTTTATCCGCAACAACGCCCTGGCGCCGAGTTATATCGCCCAGGTATTCGGCATCGATGGCGGCAATGCTGCGGGTGCCTCTGGGTTCCTTGGGTTTGGCGGCGGCGATGGCGGGGTGTTTGGTTCAAGTACCTTGTCGGGCCTGTTCAACCGCGAAAACCACGGTGACGCGAGCGACTCCAAAGCGTTCGACAGCAAGTCGATCAAAAGCTCGGGCGGTGCACTGGGTGCGCCGACCTTCGGCCAGCAATTGCACCAGATCAACGACAAAGAACAGCGCCAGGTCATGGACTTGGCGCTGGCACTGCAGCAGGTCGGCATCAGCGAAATGCAGGCTTGAACACACTCAATTAAAGACGCAGGAACAGGGGCAGTCCACGGATGAATACAGCTCAAAAGTTATTCGGTGCCAGCTTGCTGGCTCTTGCAATCAGCGGGTGCGCAGTCACCAGTGACCCCATCGAGCGCAGCGTCAGCGAGCAACGCGCGCGCAGCGATCTACACGGCATGTACAAGGATCAGGAACCGTTGAGCGGCCCGCTGACCCTGCACGAGGCCATGGCTCGCGCGGTCAAGTACAACCTCGAAGGCCGTTTGAAGGTGATGGAAGAGGCGCTGGCCAAGCGTCAATCCGACCTGTCCAGTTTCGACATGCTGCCGCGCATGGCCCTGTCCGCTGGCTATGCCGGGCGTAACAACACCAACGCCTCCAGCAGCCAGAGTGTGCTCACCGGCACCCAGTCCCTGGAACCCTCGACCTCCCAGGACCGCGACCGTCGCGTGGCCGACCTGACCATGGTGTGGAACGTGCTCGACTTCGGCGTGAGTTACATCAGCGCCAAGCAGCAGGGCGATCAGCGCCTGATCATCCAGGAACGTCGACGCAAGGTGATCAACACCATCGTGCAGGACGTGCGTTCCGCCTACTGGCGCGCGGTGGCCGCCGAGCGTCTGCTGACCCAGATCGACAGCCTCATGACCCGTGTCGACCAGGCCCAGGCCAATAGCCAGAGCATGAGCGAACAGCGTATCGGCGACCCGGTCCAGGCGCTCGGCTATCAGCGTGCGTTGATCGAAGCCACACGCCAGTTGCAAGAGCAACGCCGGGCCCTGTCGTTGGCCAAGACCGAGCTGTCGACCCTGATCAATCTGCCCATGGGCACTGAGTTGAAACTGGCCACGCCCGATGACTACAGCGTTCCTCAGCTCAAGGTGAACCTGGCCAGCCTGGAGCAGGAAGCCCTGGCCAACCGCCCGGAACTGCGCGAGCAGGATTACCAGACCCGCATCAGCGCCGCCGAAACCCGTAAAGCCATGCTGCGCTTGCTGCCGGGGCTGGAGTTTTCGGCCGGCGGGCATTACGACAGCAACTCGTTTCTAGTGGACAACCGCTGGGCCGACTACGGCGCCAAGGTCACCTGGAACCTGTTCAATGTGATCTCCGCCCCGGCGGCCATCGACGTGGCCAAGGCCGGTGAAGAAGTCGCCACCGCCCGGCGCCAGGCGATGTCGATTGCCGTGCTCGCGCAACTCTACGTGGCCAACGCCAACTTTCAGGACGCGGTGCGCCAGTTCAAAACCAGCGAACAACTTGCCGATATCGACGGGCAAATCCTCGGTCAATTGCGCAACCGTCATGAGGCCGCCGGGATCGGTGAGCTGGACCTGATCCAGGGTGAACTCAACACCTTGCAGGCCGACCTGCGCCGCGACCTGGCCTACGCCGATCTGCGCAACGCCTACGGGCAGATCTTCGCCAGCGCCGGTCTCGACCCGCTGCCGGAGCAACTGGACTCCGACCGCGTGCAAAGCATCGCCAGCGCCCTGGCCAGCCGCGAGTCGGCTTGGGCGGCGGGCAATATCGCTGCACCAGTGCCCCGTGCCGTCGCTCAATAACCTGGTAGCGCCGACGGCGAGCATCACGCGCCGTCACCGCGAAGCGCGCAATGGGCATCGCGGCGTGGCGATCCTGCTCACCGGCCTGCCGGCGTCGGGCAAGTCCACCCTGGCCCAGGGCCTGCAAGGGGCGTTGTTCGAACAGGGCAGACAAACCCTGGTACTCGACGGCGATACCCTGCGCGGCGGCCTCAATCGAGACCTGGGTTTTTCCGATAAGGACCGCCTGGAAAACATCCGCCGCGCCAGCGAACTGGCGGCGCTGCTGGTGGATAACGGGCAGATTGTGATCCTGGCAATGATTGCGCCACTGACGGACCTGCGCGCGGTGTTTGCCGAACGCCTCGGTGACGATTATCGCGAAGTGTGGTGCAGCGCCTCACTGGCAGTGTGCGAAAGCCGCGACCCCAAGGGGCACTACGCCCGTGCGCGTAAAGGCGAGTTGCCGGGGTTTACCGGCATTGGCTCCCCCTATGAACCGCCGCCCCTGGCATCGCTGGTGTTGGACACCGGCGTGCTGTCGGTGAAACAGGGCGTCGAGCGATTACTGGCCTGGCTGGCGCCTGAACTAGACTCTGGGCATTCATCTTCTCAGGAGCCCACCATGGAATCGCCCGTGCACAGCTTGCCGTCACTGTTCAAACAGCTTGGACTGCCGGATGACCCGGTCAGTATTGATCAGTTTGTGACCGCTCACTCGCCACTCAAGCCGGATTTGAAGTTGGCAGAGGCGTTTTTCTGGACAGACAGCCAGAAAGCATTTTTGCGTGAGGAAATCTTGGACGATGCGGATTGGGCGGAGGTGGTGGATGAGTTGAATCTGATGTTGCGGGATGGCCGAGGGGTGTAAAAAAATCTTTTGAAAATGGTGTTTTGTAAAAAAAGGTGAGCAGTAAAAAAATCTGGGCGCTAATCGCCTGGGTTTTTTTGGGGGGGGTCACCTTGGCGACAGTCGGATATGCCCATCACTCGAATCGGCAGCGCCACCTGGATGGCGAGGCCGCACAACAATCCTGAAGCTGACACCGATCCAAATGTGGGAGGGGGCTTGCCCCCGATTACGGTGTGCCAGTAACAGCTTGTTTGCCTGACCCACTGCTATCGGGGGTAAGCACCCTGCCACCTGTGTCATGCACTCACCCTCCATCCATCGCTAAATTGTTTCAAAACTTGACGCAATTCGATCCCTTCGCCATATTGATAGTTAGCAAACTAACTGTATGCGAACTATCCAGTGCCTCAATCCCTCGAACAACTCCAGATGAACCTCAGCAGCAGCATGGTGGTGGGCGCCCGTCATTGGCGCAAAATCTGCCAGAGCACGCTGGTGAGCTACGGTATTTCCGAAGCCTGCGCCGTGCCGTTGTTGATGATCGGCCGTTTGGGCGACGGTGTGCATCAGGTCAAGGTCGCCCATGCGTCGGGGATGGAAAGCCCGTCCCTGGTGCGCCTGCTCGACCAGCTGTGCAGCGGCGGCTATGTGTGCCGCACCGAAGACGTCCACGACCGCCGCGCCAAGGCCTTGAGCCTCACCGAACGTGGTCGCGAACTGGTGCAAGCGGTAGAGGCGCAACTGGTGCGCCTGCGCAAAGACGTGTTGGCGGATATCGCGCCCGCCGATATGGAGGCGGCCCTGCGGGTGTTGCGTGCCTTTGAGGCGGCGACGCTTTGAACGGATTCTTCACCGGTTTCCCGCCCGCCCGCGACTGGTTCTACGGCGTACGCACCTTCGCGGCGTCGATGATCGCCCTGTATATCGCTATGCTGATGCAGATGCCCCGTCCGTATTGGGCAATGGCCACGGTGTATATCGTTTCCAGCCCGTTTGTCGGCCCCACCAGTTCCAAAGCGCTGTACCGCGCCATCGGCACCTTGATGGGGGCGGCGGCGGCGGTGTTTTTTGTGCCGATGTTCGTGCAATCGCCGTACATCCTGGTGGTGGTGATCGCGCTGTGGACGGGCACCTTGCTGTTTCTGTCCATGCACCTGCGCACGGCCAACAACTACGCGCTGATGCTGGCCGGCTACACCTTGCCGTTGATTGCCCTGCCGGTGGTGGATAACCCACTGGCCGTGTGGGATGTGGCCGAGGCGCGTACCGAAGAAATCTTCCTCGGCATTGTGGTGGCCGCCGTGGTCGGCGCGATGTTCTGGCCACGACGCCTGGCGCCGGTGTTCGACGGTTCGGTGGCCAAGTGGTTTGCCGATGCGCAGGTCTACAGCCAACGGTTCCTCACGCGCACGGTGCAGCCTGACGAAATCAGCACCTTGCGCGGCGGCATGGTCGCCACCTTCAACACCCTGGAATTGATGATCGGCCAGTTGCCCCACGAAGGCGCGCGTCCACAGACGGTGCGCAATACCAAAGAACTGCGCGGGCGCATGATCCACCTGCTGCCGGTGGTGGAGGAGCTGGATGACGCGCTGTACGCCGTCGAACAGCGCGCGCCGCAGTTTCTCGAACGCCTCAAGCCGCTGCTGGACGCCACCGCCCAGTGGCTGCAAAGCAGTGCCGACAATCCGTCCCTGGACAGTTGGCGCGCCCTGCGTGACCAGATCGAAGCCCAACAGCCCAAGGGCGACGCGCTGGATGATCGCCACACCTTGCTGTTTTCCAACGCGCTGTACCGTCTCGGCGAATGGGTCGACCTGTGGCAGGACTGCCGCAGCCTGCAAGCTGCCATCCACTGCGAGAGCCAGGACACCTGGCGCGCCGTCTATCGCCACTGGCGCTTGGGCCGTCTCACGCCGTTCCTCGACCGTGGCCTGATGTTCTACTCGGCGTTTTCCACCGTCACCGCGATTATCGTCGCCTCGGTGCTGTGGATTCTGCTGGGCTGGACCGACGGCGGCAGCGCGGTGATCCTGGCCGCCGTCGCGTGCAGTTTCTTCGCCTCGATGGACGACCCCGCGCCGCAGATCTACCGGTTCTTTTTCTGGACGGCGATGTCGGTGCTGTTTGCCAGCCTCTATCTGTTTTTGGTGCTGCCCAACCTGCACGACTTTCCGATGCTGGTGCTGGCGTTCGCGGTGCCGTTTATCTGCATTGGCACGCTGACCGTGCAGCCGCGCTTCTACCTGGGCATGCTGCTGACGCTGGTTAACACCTCGTCGTTCATCAGCATCCAGGGCGCCTACGACGCCGACTTCCTCAACTTCGCCAACGTCAACCTGGCCGGGCCCGTGGGCCTGCTGTTTGCATTTGTGTGGACGCTGATCGCGCGCCCGTTCGGCGCCGAACTGGCGGCCAAGCGCCTGACGCGCTTCAGTTGGCACGACATCGTCGGCCTGACCGAGCCGGCGACCCTGGCCGAGCACCGGCACCTGGCCGTGCAGATGCTCGACCGTTTGATGCAGCACCTTCCGCGCCTGGCCCTGACCAATCAGGACACCGGCATTGCCCTGCGCGATTTGCGCGTGGCGCTCAACCTGTTGGACCTGCTGGCCTACTCGCCGCGCATCCTCGGCGTGCCGCGTGTGCTGCTCAACCAAGTGGTGGAGGGTGTGGGCGGTTACTTCAAGGCGTGCCTGAAAGCGGGTGAACGCTTGCCTGCGCCCAGCGGTCTGCTGATGACCCTCGACCGCACGCGCCGTGCCCTCAACGGTCAGGGCCTGCAAGACGAAGACGACACCCGCCTGCACCTGCTGCATGCGCTGGCGGGCCTGCGCCTGGCGTTGTTGCCCGGCGTGGAATTTATTGGCGGTACGGAGATGGAAGCGCCGCTACCCGATGGAGCGCCTTTATGATCGGTGATCTGGATATCAGCGGGGTGTTCCTGCCCACGCTGCTGGTGCTGATGGGCATTACGTACGTGCTGTTTCTGGTGGTGCATGGGTTGTTGACCCGTCTCCACTTCTATCGCCTGGTCTGGCACCGGGCATTGTTCAATGTGGGGCTCTACGCGCTGTTGCTGGGCGCGGTGGACTCACTCAGTCGATACCTGATGACATGAAAAAACCGTTTTTGACTATTGGCCGTGTGGTCCTGACGCTGCTGATCGTGAGTTTTGCGGTCGTGGTGGTGTGGCGCATGGTCATGTACTACATGTTTGCGCCGTGGACCCGTGACGGCCATATTCGTGCCGATATCGTGCAGATCGCCCCGGACGTGTCCGGGCTGATCCAACGCGTGGACGTGCACGACAACCAACTGGTGAGCAAAGGCCAGGTGCTGTTTGCCGTCGACCAGGACCGCTTCAAGCTGGCCCTGCGTCAGGCCCAGGCCGCCGTGGCCGACCGCCAGGAAACCCTGGCCCAGGCCCAGCGCGAATATAAGCGCAACCGTGGCCTGGGCAACCTGGTGCCCAGCGAGCAATTGGAAGAAAGCCAGTCTCGCGTGGCCCGCGCCCAATCGGCCCTGGCCGAAGCCCAGGTGACGGTGGACTCGGCGCAGCTCAACCTCGACCGCTCGGTAATCCGCAGCCCCGTGGACGGCTACGTCAACGACCGCGCGCCGCGCACTCAGGAGTTCGTCACCGCTGGGCGCCCGGTGCTGTCGGTGGTGGACAGCAACTCGTTCCACATCGACGGTTATTTCGAAGAGACCAAACTCGACGGCATCCACGTCGGCATGGGGGTGGACATCCGCGTGATCGGCGACAACGCCCGCTTGCATGGGCACGTGCAAAGCATCGTCGCCGGCATCGAAGACCGCGACCGCAGTAGCGGCTCCAACCTGTTGCCCAACGTCAACCCGGCGTTTAGCTGGGTGCGCCTGGCCCAGCGCATCCCGGTGCGCATTGCCTTTGATGAGGTGCCGGCGGACTTTCGCATGATCGCCGGACGTACCGCCACGGTGTCGATCATTGACGACTCGACCAAGGCCGGAGCCCGGCCATGAAACAGTTGTTAGCCATCGTTGCCCTGGGTTCTTTGCTGTCGGCCTGTCAGATGGTCGGCCCGGATTACCAGGTGCCGGACACCGCCGCGGTCAAGCGCGGCGATCTGCAAGGGCAACTGCCGTCCGATGGCAAGAACGTGGTGTCGGCGCCGGTGCCGACGGATTGGTGGAAGCTCTACAACGACCCGCGTCTGGATGAACTGGTGCGCCAGGCCATGGCCTCCAACACCGACCTGCGGGTGGCTGCGGCCAACCTGCAACGCGCGCGCTATCAAGTGCAGCAGGCCGAATCCGCGGGCGGTTGGAGTGCCGGCGCCAAGGCCGAGGCCCAACGCTTGCAGGAATCCGGCGAAGCCTTCCTGCTGTCGGAAAAAGTCCCGGTGGATAACATCGGCAGCGTGGGCATCACCACGTCGTATCAATTCGACCTGTTCGGCACCTTGCAACGCGGCATCGAAAGCGCCCAGGCCAGCGCCGACGCCACCCAGGCCGCCGCCGACATCGCGCGCATCACCCTGGTGGCCGATGTGGTGCGCTCCTACACGCAAATCTGTGCGGCGAATGAAGAACTGGCGATTGCCAACCGTTCCCTGGAACTGCAAGCGCAAAGCACCACGCTGACCCAGCGCCTACGCGATGCCGGCCGGGGCGATGAAACCCAGGTGACGCGCTCGCAAACCCAATACAAATCCCTGCGCGCCGAGATGCCGCGCTACCAGGCGGCGCGTCAGGCGGGGCTCTATCGCTTGTCGATGCTGCTGGCCAAACCCCTGGAGCAATTGCCGGCGGGCACCGGTGATTGCGCCGAGTTGCCGCACATCGCCCAATTGCTGCCGGTGGGCGACGGTGCCACGTTGCTCAAGCGCCGCCCCGACGTGCGCCAGGCCGAACGCCAACTGGCCGCCGCCACCGCGCGCATCGGCGTGGCTACCGGCGCCCTGTACCCTGACATCGCCATCGGCGCCAGCGTCGGCACCGTGGGCCTGCTCGATAACCTCGGCCAACCGGCGACCAACCGCTGGGGCTTTGGCCCGATGATCAGTTGGACCGTGCCGACCAACGGCGCCCGGGCGCGTATCCATGAAGCCGAAGCCGCCACCCAGGGGGCCTTGGCGCATTTCGATGGGGTGGTGCTCAACGCGATCCGCGAAACCCAGACCGGCCTGGCCCAGTACACCGCCGTGCTGCAGCGCCGCGACGCATTGGCCGAGGCCGAGCAATCGGCGCAGCAGGCGGCGGACCAGACCCACCGCTTCTTCCAGGCCGGTCGCGCCTCGTTCCTGGCCGACCTTCAAGCCACGCGCACTTACACCGAAATGCGTGCCCAACTGGCGGCGGCCAACACTCAGGTCGCCATGAGCCAGATCGACCTGTTCCTGGCCCTGGGCGGCGGCTGGGAAAGCGGACGAACGCAAGCGTCGGCGTCCAGCAAACCCTGAGCGAATAGCTATGCTTTGACAGGCGGGCGCCGTGGCTTTCGAGCCAGGCGCACGCCTGACACTGCTCGCGTTTGCTCATGGGGATTCCAATAATGAAAAACCCTTATGCTCCCGCTTTCTGGTGCGTGCTCTTCGCACTGGTGCTGTTATCGGCCGCGTATTTCTATGGCGTCATGCTTTCCCACCAACTCGACAAGGCCATGGTGTTTCTCGACAGCGCCTGCCTGGTGATCGGCACCTTGTCCATCGGCGTGGTGGCCTGGGCGTCCTACCAGAATCAACGCATCAAGAAAAAACTCCTCGAACAAGGCAAGACCCGCGTGGCCATCTGGGACACCAAGGTCGCACTGCGCCGCGTCGAAACCGTATTCGACCGCTATTTCTGGGGCAGCTACTGGCAGCCGGGGCGCACCTTCCAGGAAGTGATGGGCGACCTGACGGGCACGCCGTTGGAAAAAAGCCTCGAAACCCTGAAAAAACAGTGCGTGGTGCTCGACAAGCAGGTCGCCGAAGGTCGGCATTGGCTCAATAACGCGCGGGAATTGTCCGACGTCGCCACGCAGATGGCCCGCGAGCGCTACCAGCTGGACTTCTGCGACCCCAAGACCGACACCCCTGGCAACGCCGTGATCCACCGCGAATTCGAGGTGCTGGTGTACACCTGGACGGCGCGCTTGAAGAGCTTCGATCACCAGCTCGATGAAATCGAATTGGAGTATTCGTGAACCAGTAGCGATCTGATGCCTCTGAAAGGTTGCGCCGTTTAAGGCCGCCAGTGCTAATCTTCCCCCCGTTTTCGGCGGGCTTGAGCCAACCCTTGCAGGGTTCAAGGAAGACAGCCCACTTCTCACAGGATTTGATCAGGTCACTTCATGAATAAGCCAGCAGTCGTTCTTTTGGGTTTTGTTGTCGCCGTCGGCGTCGTCAGTGCAGGCGGCGCCTGGTACACCGGTAAGCAGTTGGAGCCGGTGTTGCAGACCGCGATCCAAAACGCCAACAAGGAACTGCAAACCTCCATGGCCGGCGTCGACGGCAGCGTCGCCCTGGAACTGGTGTCCCTGGAGCGCGGCGTGTTCAGCAGCACCGCGCACTACCGCTTGAAGGCGCAGGGTCCGGTGTTCGGCGAAGAAAACCCGAACCCGGAGCTGCTGTTCGTCGACCATATCGAACACGGCCCGTTGCCGTTCTCGCGTCTGGTCACGCTTAAATGGCTGCCGGTGATGGCCACCAGTCACTACGAGCTGGAAAAGAACGCCACCACCGAGAAGTGGTTCGCTGCCGCCAAAGACGCATCGCCGCTCAAGGGCGTGGCCAATATCGGCTATACCCGCGCGGTCAACGGCAATGTCGAACTGCTGCCCCTGGAGTTCAAGGACGATAAGTCCTCGGTGAGCTTCTCCGGCGCCAACCTGAATTTCGATGGCACCGCCGAAGGCCAGAAAGTCAAAGCCGACGGTTTTATGAACAGCCTCAAGGTCGCCGCCGTGGACGCCCAGGGCGCGCCGTTCGAAGCCGAACTGGCCGGCCTGACCGTGGCCAGCAACCTGGCCAAGTCCACCTTCGGTTTCTACACCGGGCAGAACACAGTGGAGCTGACGGACGCCAAGTTCACCGTCGGCGTGCAGAAAGACGTGATCTCGCTCAAAGGCTTTGAGCAGAAAGACTCCAGCGAAACCACAGACAACAACCTGGCCGGCCGCGTCGACTACAAAATCGACGAGATCGGCTACAAGGGCAAACCCGTCGGCTCGGCCGCCATGGCGCTGAGTATGAAAAACATCGACGTCCCGGCCATGCTGGTGCTGACCAAGCTCTACCAAGACAAGATGCAGCCGGTGCAAGCCGCGGCCGCCGCTGGGGAGCCCGTGCCTGAACTGCAATTGACCGAAGCCGAGCAGACCCTGGCCGAAGCCAACGTCAACCAACTGTTGGCCGCCAAGCCGCAACTGGCGCTGGAAAACCTGTCGCTGAAAACCACCCATGGCGAAAGCAAGTTCAGCCTGGTGGTGGACCTGGCCAAACCGGCGTCGATGGAATTGCCGCCGGTTGAACTGGGCAAGCAGATGGTGTCGCTGCTGGACGCCAACCTGACTCTGTCCAAGCCAATGATCGCCGATGTGTCCGCCCTGCAAGCCCAGGCCGGCGGCCTGACCGACCCGAAAGCCATCGAGCAGCAAGCGCAGATGGCCGCCGAGATGGTCAGCGGTATGGCCGTGGGTACACAACTGGCGACCCTGGTGGGCAGCGATGTGGTGTCCAAACTGCACTACGCCAACAATGAAGTGACCTTCAACGGCCAGAAGATGACCGTCGAGCAGTTCATCGGCTTTGTGATGTCCAAAGTCGGCGCGGTCAGCGGCGCGCAATAATTGCCTCACGTGTGGCAAGGGCGCTTGCTCCCTTGCCACAAGCGGCACTGCTTCGCGGGCCGCGTGTAAATCCTCCTTCCTCATCCAATTCTGAACAATTGTTCTGATTTGCGCTTTTACCCACCGCCCTCGGCGATAGTGACCACAGGAAAGCTAGGCCGGGTCATGAGACGTCGGCACCCTGAAGCGAAGCGCTCAGGACCACCTATCGTTACAGCTTTCCCTGTAAGGAAGCTCACGATATGTTGCCAAACCCACCACTCAGTGCATCAGGCCGGTTGCGACTGCTTATCGGGGTCGCCTTGTGCAGCCAATTGCTGATGCCTGCTTTTGCCCTGGCCGATCCGGCCTATGACGCGCTGATCATTCAGGCGCGCAACGGCAACTTCACCCCCGCCCTTACGCAATTGCGCCAGTTGTCCGCCGAGCGCCAGACGCCTGGCCAGGTCAGCGATCACTTGGTGATTGCCGGTTGGGCCGGCCAGGACGCCGAAGTGCTGCAGGTCTACGAGGCCCAGGGCAAGCATCGCAACCTCAGCACCCAAGCGCTGGCCACGGTGGCGCGCACCTATCGAAATCAGAAACAGTGGGCCCAGGCCGAGGCGGTGTACCGTCAGGCGTTGCTGCGCGAACCGAACAACATCGACCTGCAACTGGGCCTGGCCCTTACCCAGGCCGATGGCGGCAAGGCTAACGAAGCGGTGCAGAGTACCCGTGCATTGGTGGCCGCCAAGCCTGAAGACCCCAACCGCCGCATGGCCCTGGGTTATGCGCTGACCCGTGCCGGCTTGAATTACGACGCGCTGTTCGAATTCGATCAGGCGTTTATGCGTGCCGGCGATAAGCCGGAAGTTGCCCGCGAATACATCATCGCTCTGCAAAAGGCCCGCTTGCCGGAGGCCGCGCTGCGTCTGTCGGCCCAGCGTCCGGGCCTGCTGGATGCGGTTACCCAACGCCGCCTGGAAGGCGATCTGGCCGCCGAGCGTGTGCGCATGGCCGAGTTCGCCACCCGCAGTGAACAAGAGCGCTACGTGATCGCCGACCGTGCGCTGCAGGCGTACGACAACCTGCTCGCACGCTGGACCCCCGACGCCAGCGCCCACGATGACGTGGTGCGCTGGCGCATCGACCGCCTGGGCGCTCTCAAGGCTCGGGCGCGCACGGCGGATGTGGTGCGCGAATACGAAACCTTGACCCGCGAAGGCGTGCAATTGCCCACCTACGCCGTACGCTGGGTGGCGGCGTCCTACCTGGACCAACGCCAGCCGGAAAAGGCCGAGCCGCTGTACCGTCAGGCCCTGAGCGCCGCCGATGCCGAACCCGATGATCGCGTCGAAGACACCACCGCCTTGTTTTATGCCCTGCAAGAGAGCGATCAGGGCGAACAAGCCCGCGAAGTCGCTGGCAGCCTCGCCAACAGCCAAAAACCTCGGGTCGAACTCAAGGGCCTGCCGATTGGCAACCCCAACGATTCATGGATGGACGCCCAGCAACTGGCCGCTCAGTCCGGCGTCTACGGCGGCGACCTGCCGGGCAGCGAAGCCAGCCTGGAAGCATTGGTGGCCAAGGCCCCAGGCAATGTCGGCTTGCGCCTGGCCCAGGCCGACATGTACCGCGCCCGCGACCTGCCGCGCCGTGCCGAAGGCATTCTGAAAGAAACCGAAGCCCAGGCCCCGCGCGACATCGGCCTGGAAGTGTCCCAGGCTTACACCGCCATGGACCTGCAGGAGTGGCGCCAGCTCGACGTGCTCACCGACGACGTGGTCGCGCGCAACCCCGACAGTCGCCAAGTGCAGCGCCTCAACCGCTTGCGCAATGTGCACGACATGGCCGAATTGCGCGTTGAAGCCTACACCGGCAAAAGCTACGGCGGCGGCAACAACAGCGATGCCGGCGCAGTGGCCGGCAGCCGTGACTGGGGCATCGAGAGTGTGATCTACACCCCGCCCATCGACGAAGACTGGCGCCTGTTCGCCGGTGTTGGTTACGCCACCGCCGACTTTGAAGAAGGCACCGGCCACCACCGTTGGCAGCGCGTCGGCGTGGAGCGGCGCACCCGTGACCTGACCCTGGAAGCCGAGGTGTCCAACCACTCCTACGGCTTTGGTTCCAAACAGGGCGCCCGCGTAGCGTTTGCCTATGACCTCAACGATCACTGGCAATACGGCGGCAGCCTCGACTACCTCGCCGCCACCACGCCGTTGCGCGCGTTGAATGCCGACATCACCGCCAATGGCGGCAGCGGGTTTATCCGCTGGCGCGCCAATGAAAGCCGCGAGTGGAAACTGTCCGTCAGCCCATCCCACTTCAGTGACGGCAACGACCGCGTCGAAGCCCTGCTCGCCGGCCGCGAGGGCCTCTACAGCTCGCCGAAGGTGCAAGTGGACCTGGGCCTGGAAGTCGCCACCAGCCGCAACAGCAAGGAAGACACGGTGTATTTCAACCCGAAGTCGGACTTCAGCGTGTTGCCCACCGTCAACGTCAACCATGTGCTCTACCACCGCTACGAGACCCAGTGGAGTCAGCAGTTCCAAGTCGGTGCGGGTACGTACAGCCAGCGTGATTATTCCACCGGCGGCGTCGGCCTGATCGGCTATGGCCAACGCTATCGCTGGAACGATGTACTGGAAGTCGGCGCCAACCTGAGCCTGATCAGCCGACCTTACGACGGTGATCGCGAACGCGATCTGCGCCTGCTCGTCGACCTCACTTACCGTTTCTAAAAGAGCCTGACCATGACTGTTCTCAGCCGTTGCTTGTTGCTCCTGGGTGTATTGCTGGCCAGCGCCTGCGCCCAGCAACCCGCGCCCTTCACTCCACCCGCCGAGCGGCCGACCCCAGCCAACGAAGCGGCGTGGCCGAAGAACCATTTCCTGGGGATCGCCTACCACGACGTGTCCGACCGCGACCCCGATCAGGCCGTGGTGGCGGTGCGTACCGAGCGGCTGATCGAACAATTGGCCTGGCTGCGCGAGAACGGTTACCAGGCGGTCAGCGTCGATCAGATTCTCGCCGCCCGCCGTGGCGGCCCGGCGTTGCCGCCCAAGGCAATCATGCTGAGTTTCGACGACGGCTATTCGAGCTTCTATACCCGGGTAATGCCGATTCTGCGCGCCTACCGCTGGCCGGCGTTGCTGGCACCGGTGGGCTACTGGATCGATACGCCGCTGAACAAACCGGTGGACTTCGCCGGCATGCCACGCCCTCGGGGTGAGTTCCTCACCTGGGAGCAGATTCGCGAGGTGTCGCAATCGGGCCTGGTAGAAATCGCCGCCCACACCGATGCCAACCACAAAGGCATCCTGGCCAACCCCCAGGGCAACCTGGAGCCGGCCGCAACCACCCGCCGCTATGATCCGGCGACCAATCGCTACGAAACCGAAGCGCAGTTCCAGGCGCGCATGCGTGCCGACGTGGTGGCGATCTCCAACAAAATTCGCAGCGTCACGGGCAAGGCGCCACGGGTGTGGGTCTGGCCGTATGGCGCGGCCGACGGCACGTCGCTGGCGGTGGTGGGCGAGCAGGGTTACCAGATGGCCCTGACCCTTGAAGACGGCCTCGATAACCTCGGCGACCTGATGAACAGCCCGCGCTTCCTGGTGGCCTCCGATCCGGACGGCGAGCACTTCGCCAACAGCATCGTGGCCGTGCAGGCCAAGGCGCCGCTGCGCGTGCTGCATGTGGACCTGGACAACGTCTACGACCCGGACCCCGCCCAGCAGGCGCGCAACCTCGACCAACTGGTACAGCGCGTGGTGGACATGGGCGCCGGCACGGTGTTCCTGCAAGCCTTTGCCGACCCCAAGGGTGATGGCCTGGTGCACTCGCTGTACTTCCCTAACCGTCACTTGCCGATGCGTGCCGACCTGTTCAACCGCGTCGCCTGGCAGCTGCATACCCGTGCCCATGCCAGCGTCTATGCCTGGATGCCGGTGCTCAGTTTTGCCCTCGACGCCAAGCTGCCGCGCGTGACCCGTTGGGATCCCAAGACCGGCAAGATCGGCCTCGATCCCGACCAGTACCAACGCCTGTCACCTTTCGATCCCGCCGTGCGCAAGGCTATCGGCGAAATCTACGAAGACTTGGCGCGGGTAGGGCCGATCGACGGCATCCTTTATCACGACGATGCGGTGTTCAACGATTTCGAAGACGCCAGCCCCGCCGCATTGAAAACCTACGCAGCCAACGGTTTGCCCGACAGCATTGCGGCCCTGCGCGCCGACCCGGCGGTGATGCAACGCTGGACGCGTTTCAAGAGCCGCTACCTGATCGACTTCACCCATGAGCTGACCGCCAAGGTGCGCGCCATCCGCGGGCCACAGGTGCTGACCGCGCGCAATATCTTCGCCGAGCCGATGCTCAACCCGCCGAGCGAAGCCTGGTTCGCGCAGAATCTGGATGATTTCCTCCAGGCTTACGACTGGACCGCGCCGATGGCCATGCCCCTGATGGAAGGTCAGCAGGTGAACACTTCCAACGCCTGGCTGGAGAAACTGGTCGCCACCGTCAAGAAGCGCCCCGGTGCCCTGGAGCGCACGGTGTTCGAGTTGCAAGCCAAGGACTGGCGCACCAAAGAGGCCACCGATATCAACGGTGCGCAAATGGCTGAATGGATGGGTGTGCTTAAACGCCAGGGGGTCACGAGTTTTGGTTACTACCCGGACAACTTCCTGGAAAACTCCCCGGACCTGAACACCGTGCGTCCGGCCCTTTCCAACCAATGGAACCCTTGACCATGTTCGACAGAATCCTGGCTTTATTCGTACTGGCGCTGGTGTTGGGCGTGCCCCTGGGCCTGATCTTTCTGGTCACCGGGCAGTTCCTGATGGACTTCGTGTTCTTCTACCCGCTGTTTATGTCGGCGCTGTGGATTGCCGGCGGCCTGTACTTCTGGCTGCACTGGGAGCGCCACTGGCCTTGGGAGGAAGACACCCCGGCGCCGACCCTGGCCGGCAACCCGCTGATCTCGATCATCATCCCTTGCTACAACGAAGGGGATAACGCCGCCGATACCATCCATGCGGCGCTCGGCCAGTTGTACCCGAACATTGAAGTGATCGCGGTCAACGACGGCTCCAAAGACAACACCGCGGCGGTGCTCGATGCCCTGGCGCTGGAACACCCACGCTTGCGCGTGTTGCACCTGGCGCAGAACCAGGGCAAGGCCGTTGCCCTGCGCATGGGGGCCGTGGCGTCACGCAGCGAATACCTGGTGTGCATCGACGGCGACGCGTTGCTCGACAAAAACGCGGCGGCTTATCTGGTGGCGCCAATGCTGGACAACCCACGCCTGGGCGCCGTCACCGGCAACCCACGAATTCGCACGCGGTCGACCCTGATCGGTCGCGTCCAGGTGGGTGAGTTCTCGTCGATCATCGGTTTGATCAAGCGCACCCAGCGCGTGTTCGGGCGGATCTTCACGGTGTCGGGGGTGGTGGTAGCGTTCCGTAAGAAGGCGCTGGACCGCATCGACTACTGGAGCACCGACATGATCACCGAAGACATCGACGTGAGTTGGAAGCTGCAGTTGGATCACTGGGCCATCTTCTACGAGCCGCGCGCGCTGTGCTGGATCCTGATGCCCGAAACCGTCGGCGGCCTGTGGAAGCAGCGCCTGCGCTGGGCCCAGGGCGGCGCCGAAGTGCTGTTCAAGAATATCCGCGGCATCTGGCAGTGGCGTCACCGATATCTGTGGCCGCTGCTGTTCGAGTACTGCCTGTCCACCGGCTGGGCGTTCACCTTCCTGCTGTCGGTGATCTTTTGGGGCGTGGGCAAGTTTATTGCGCTGCCACAGGCAATAGCCGTCGACGCTCTGATGCCGCCGGCTTTTACCGGGTTGGTCCTGGCGATGGTCTGCCTGCTGCAGTTCGCGGTGAGCATCATCATCGACCGCCGTTACGAGAAAGACCTGTGGAAAACCCTGTTCTGGACCGTGTGGTACCCGATGGTGTTCTGGTTGGTCAGCCTGTTTACCACGCTGGTCAGTTTCCCCAAGGTGTTGTTCAACCAACATCAGAAACGCGCGCGCTGGGTCAGCCCGGACCGTGGTATCAAACCTGTCAGTGAGGAGGCGTGATCATGCACCTGGTCAGAACTCGCCAAAGCCTGGTGATGTGGATTATCGATGTGCTGTTGACCCTGATGGCTTGGGCCGGATTGATCTGGCTGCTGGCACGCGGTATCACCTCGATGCTCGACACCCACGGTGGCCCGCGTATCGAAGCGCCGATTTTCGCAGCGCTCAACACCTTGCAGATCTACCTGTGGATCGCGTTGTTCAACGCGGTAATCCTGGTGTGCTGGGCGCGCTATCAGCAACGCAAGGGCCGTAAGTTCGCCCAACGCCGCGCACAAGCCAACGCCTTGAGCGACCAGCACCTCAGTGAGAGCTTCAAATTGGGTGCCGGCGACCTGGAGCAACTGCGCCGCCCTGGCGTACTGGTTATCCACAACGACGAAGAAGGCGGTGTCGAAGAGGTGAGGTCCCATGTCTCCCGCGACGTGGAACGCCCGGCATTGACCCTCGTCCCCGGCCAGGAAAAAGATCAAAGCGTCAGATAAACCGTGCAGTCGTGACGGTGTGGTGAGTGGGCTTGCCCTAGTGAGCAGGCTCACCACGCCAACGCTGGCGGGTCCTGCTCTAGCGGCGTTGCATTGGAATACCGACAAATGGGATCCAATTCACAAAACGCCCGCGAACTTTTCCGTCTTTCTCGGTACTAACCTATCTCGGCAATAACTTGATGGCTAAATAATGGCATCTAATTAGTTGTTGTCGACTCATATTCAAAAAGTGCAGCCACTGGTCGGAATAATTGTTCCGTTAATCTGCGCATGCTCTTTTTGATTGGTTTTTATTGTTATTAATCAAGGGCTTGCAAACTAAATAGGTGCGGTCATATAACTAGCTCATTAGCTTGGGCTAGCGCAAGTTCGATGTTAGTTTGCGCCCCCTTGATTTTCGACGGATCGAACATGTCTCTGTTATTACCACGGACTCGGTACTTTCTATGCACTTTCCTGCTCGTTTGCTTGAGCATGAACAGCGCCACCGCCGCCCCCACCCCCGGGGACCAGGACCTGATCCGCGACCGGCAGAATCGCTTGCTCGAAGAGCAGAGCCGACGCCTGCAGGAACTCCAGGACCTGCCCGGCAAACAGACCAAGCCCGCCGCTCCGACGACGCCGGCAGACACTCGCTGCTTCCCGATCCAAGACATCGAACTCAAGGGCGCCGACAGCCTGTCCGCCGCCGACCGCACGCGCCTGCTCAAACCCTATTTGGGCCAGTGCCTGGGCGTGTCGCAGCTCAACGAACTGCTCAAAGTCATCACCGACTATTACATCGCCAAAGGCCGCGTCACCAGCCGTGCCTACTTGCCGCAGCAAGACCTGTCCAGCGGCCACCTGCAAGTGCTGGTGGTCGAAGGCAAACTCGAAGCGCTGAAAAGCGCCGAGGGCAGCAGCGTCACCGACCGCGAACTGGCCATGGCCTTTCCCGGCAAGGTCGGCGAGGCGCTGAACCTGCGCGAAATCGAGCAACTGGTGGACCAACTCAACCGCTTGCCCTCCAAGCAGGCGCAGATGGAACTGACCCCAGGCCAGCAGATCGGCGGCAGTGATGTGGTGGTCAAGAACACCCCGCAAAAGCCCTGGCGCGCCAGCCTGTCGCGTAACAACGACGGCCAGAAAAGCACCGGCGAACAGCAGTGGGGCGCCGGCCTGGAATGGGACAGCCCGCTGGGCCTGGGCGACCAACTGATGCTGCGCGGCGGCCACGATGCGGTCAGCGACCACCAGAAAACCTCGAAAAACAGCATGCTGTATTACAACGTGCCGTGGGGCTGGTGGAACTTCAGCTACACCTACAGCGAAAGCGACTACCGCACGTACGGCCAGACCGACAGCACCAAATTCAAGCTCAATGGCGACAACGAGAACCACCAACTGCGCGCCGAGCGGGTGATCCACCGCGACGACGTGAGCAAGACCTCGGTGAACGTCGGCCTGGCCCATCTGCGTACCAACAACTACATCCTCGATACGCGCACCGAGGCGAGCAGCAACCGCCTCAGCGAACTCCAGTTCGGCATCAACCACGGTCGGCGCATCGGCACTGCGTTCGTCAACCTCGACCTGGGCATGCAGAACGGCATCGGCCTGCTCGATGCCCAGTCTGAAGAAGAACGCGATCCGTTCGGCAACCGCCAGGCCAATTCGCGCTACCGCAAATACACCGCCACCGTCAGCTATCTGCAGCCGTTCACGCTGTGGGGCGAGTCGTTGAGTTTTTCCAGCCTGGCCACCGGTCAGCGCAGTGAAGACATTCTGTTCAGCCCGCAACGCGTCAGCCTGGGCGGCTCGGCCTCGGTACGCGGTTTCAAGGACCAGCAACTGACCGGCGACAGCGGCGGCTACTGGCGCAACGAGGTGCGCTGGGCGCGCCCGGTGACCCTGGATTGGCTGCGCCCGGCCTTTGCCGAGTACGGCGCCAGCGTCGGCTACGACCAGGGCGTGATCAGCAACGACCGCTACAACGGCGATGTGCATGGCCGCGTGTCCAGCAACTCCCTGGAACTGTTCGCCCGGGGCAAGCACGTCAGCACCAGCGTGACCTTTGCCCATTCTTTGGAAGGACCGGCCGTAGTGAGCGAGCGCGAAGCGCCGATCTACTTCCGTATGGACTTCTTCCTGTAATTCAACGCCCCGCCGCAATGAGAATCTGACAATGGATGTTCGCCAATTTGCCTTCCTGGCCCGCCAACCTTCCGCCGCTTTGAAGCCGCGCGACGCGTTCTTCGGCCTGCCCAAGCGCGGGCTGGCATTGATCCTGGCCAACGCGCTGTTCTGGCAGCCGCTGCTGGCCCAGGCCGAAGGCATTGTGGTCAGCGCGCCGGGCACCACTGTTGGCGCGGCGGGTAATGGCGTGCCCGTGGTGAACATCGCCACGCCCAACGGCGCCGGCTTGTCCCATAACCAGTTCCAGCAATACAACGTCGGCCCCAACGGCGTGATCCTCAACAACGCCAGCGGCGCGGTGACCAACACCCAGTTGGGAGGCTACATCGTCGGCAACCCCAACCTCAAGGGCGGCGCGGCCAGCGTCATCCTCAACGAAGTCACCGGCAGCAACCCCAGCCAACTGCGCGGGTACACCGAAGTGGCGGGGCAGTCGGCCAAAGTCATCGTCGCCAACCCGTACGGCGTCACCTGCAGCGGCTGCGGCTTTATCAACACGCCGAACGTCACCCTCACCACCGGCAAGCCGGTGCTCGACGCGAACGGCCAACTGAAAAGCTACCAGGTCGAAGGCGGCGCCGTGACCATCGACGGCGAAGGCTTGAACGCCAGCAATGTCGACCGCTTCGACATCATCACCCGCTCGGCCAAGATCAACGCGCAGATCAACGCGCGCGAACTGAACGTAATCGCCGGGCGCAACGATGTGGACGCCCAAAGCCTGAAAACCACACCGCGCGCCGACGACGGCAGCGCCAAGCCCGAACTGGCGATCGACTCCAGCGCGTTGGGCGGCATGTACGCCGGCGCGATCAAGCTGGTGGGCACCGAGGCGGGTGTGGGCGTGAAACTCGACGGCACGCTGGCGGCCAGTGGTGGGGATATTCAGCTGGATGCCAATGGGCGTTTGAGCATGGCGCAGGCGGCGGCCACCGGTAACGTCAAGGTCACTGCGCAGAACGTCGACCTCACCGATAAGGTCTACGCCACCGGCAACGTGCAGATCACCAGCGCCCAGGCCCTGGTCAACCAGAAGAGCGTGGCGGCCGGCCAGCGCATTGAACTCAACGCCGCGACCGTCACCAACCCCGGCATCGTCGAAGCCGGCGTCGCCTCCGACAACAGCCGCAACGCCACCGGCGATCTGGTGGTCAACGCGCAAACCGTCACCACCTCCGGCAACCTGCTGGCCAGCCGCGCCTTGGCGATCAGCGCCGCGCAGGCGCTGACCAACCAGGGCGCGATCATCCAGGCCAAGACCGTCGACGTCAGCAGCGCCAAACTGACCAACCAGGGCGCCACCGCGCGCCTGTTCGGCGAACAGAGCCTGGCGATCAACTCGCCGGCCATCGTCAACCTCGGCGGCCTGATTCGCTTTGGTGACGGCCAGGCCGCCATGCTCAACAGCGCTTCCCTGAACAACCAGGGCCGTATCGAGATGGCCGGCGGCAGCCTGGTACTCGCCAGTGCCGACCTGAACAACAGCGGCGGGCAAATCATCGCTAACGAGCTGACGGTCAACGCCGGCAAGCTCAATAACCAGAACGGCGTGCTGGTGGCCAAGACCGCCACCGTCAATGCCACCGAGCTCGACAACAGCTTCAAGGGCCTGATCCAGGCCGACGGCGGCGCGCTCAACCTCACCGTCAGCAACGGCTTCAACAACACCCAGGGTTTCGCCCAGGCCAGCACCGACCTGACCGTCAACGCCGGCACCCTCGGCAGCAATGCCGGCGGCGTATTGAGCGCCGACACCGGCAAGCTGACCCTCACCGCCGCACAACAGCTCAATAACGCCCAGGGCCGTGTGCAGGCCGGGCAGGGCAATATCGAACTGCACGCCGCGAACCTGGATAACCAGAGCGGCGTCATCGTCGGCAAACAATTGCTGCTCGACGTCGCCGGTGGGGATATCGATAACCGCGCCGGACGCGTATTGGGTGACCAACTCGACGTACGCGCCTCCGGCCTCGACAACCGCAGCGCCGGCTTGCTCGCCGGTGGCGCCCAGGGCGTAAGCCTGCTGCTCAAAGGCCCGGGCCAATTGCTCAACGCCCAGGGCCGCATCCAGAGCGAAGGCCTGCTGCAACTGCGCGGCGAGCGTTTCGACAACAGTGCCGGCATCCTGCTCGGCCAAACCGTCGATGTGACGGCGCAGCGCTTTACCAACAGCAACAAAGGCGCGTTGGTCAGCGATGGCGGCGACGTGGTGCTCAACGTCAGCGACCTGTTGACTAACGTCGGCGGCCAGATCGACGCGGGCGAGCGCAGTGTGTTGGTCAAGCAACTCACCACCCTCGACAACAGCGGCGGCACCCTGCGTGGCAAGCGCCTGGACATCACCGCCCAGCACCTGAATAACAACGACGATGGCCAACTGCTGGCCGGCGCCGGGGGCTTGAGCTTCAGCGGCCAGGATGTGAGCAACCGCAAGGGCCTGATCCTCAGCGGCGGCGCCCTCACCGAGTTGCACACTACCAGCCTGGATAACCAGGGCGGCACGGTGCAAGGTGACAGCCTGACCGTCACCGCCGACAAGGTCGACAACGGCAGCGGCGGCCTGATGGCGAGCCTGGTCGGCAACCTGCAACTGACCGTCGAAGCGCTGGCCAACCGTGGCGGCAAACTGTTCGGTAAAGAACAGCTGACCGTCAGCGGCGCCACCCTCGACAACAGCGAGGGCGGCCAGGTCAGCGGCAACCTGCTCAACCTGACCTCACGCGACACCCTCACCAACCAGGGCGGCCTGATCGAAGCCAACCAGGGGCTGAGCCTCAACGGTGGCAACCTGGACAACAGCGCCAACGGCCAACTGCGCGCGCTTGGCGGTGCCAGCAGCAGCCTCAACCTCAGCGGCGCGGTGAACAACGAGGGCGGCACCCTCGAATTCGGCAGCACGGCCTTCAGCCTCGACGCCACCAGCCTGAATAACCAGGCCGGCCTGTTGCAGCACGCCGGCAGCGGCCTGTTTCGCATCAACACCGCCAGCCTCAACGGCAGCCAGGGCACTATCAACGGCATGGGCACCGCCGACTGGGCGTTCGGCAAAGTCGACGGGCTCGGTCGCCTGCAACTCAACGAAGTGCTTACCTACAAAAGTGCTCAAGGCCTGGCCCTCAAGGCCGGCGACCGCATGGCCAGCGGTAAGGGCCTGGTCCTCAATGTGGCAAGCCTGGACAACGGCGGCGAACTGCTCAGCGACGGTGACCTGAGCATCACCACTGGCGACATGAGCAACAGCGGTCGCGTGTCGGCCCTGCAGACACTCACCGTGGCGGCGAACAACCTCAGCCAGAACGGCGGCCGCCTGGCGGCCAACAATACCCGCCTGACACTGGGCGGCACCCTGGACAACCTCGGTTTCCTCACTGCGCGTCAGCAACTGGATATCGCCGCGGCGCAGATCAATAACCGCGGCACCCTCGGCGCCCAGGGTGCGGTAAATCTCACTGCGGTCAATGGCATCACCAACGCGGCCGATTCGCTGCTGTTCAGCGGTGGCAACCTGACTCTGCGCGCCAATGGTTTCAGCAACCTTCATGGCGATGTCTACAGCAAAGGCGACTTGAGCTTCGCCGCGCGCGATGGCGGCCGTGCCGCGCTGTTCAGTAACCGTTCCGGCACCGTGGAAAGCGAAGGCTCGATCGGTATCAATGCGGGCTTTATCGAAAACGCCAAAGATGAATTCGAACTCGGGCAGACGCTGACCACCGGCAGCTTGAGTTGGATCTGTGGCCAGCACTGCGGCGAAAAAGATTGGTGGGAAAAAGGCATCATCACCATCTACGAGACCCACCTTGAGGCGGCGACCAAGGATTCGGCAGCGGCGCGCCTGGTAGCTGGCAAAAACATGCTGCTGCAAGGCGACAATGTGCAGAATCGCTACAGCCTGATGGCTGCCAATGGCGACCTGAGTATTGCCGCCGGTGACCTGCTTAACCAGGGTGCCGCCACGCGCACAGGGCAGCGCAAGATTGTCGTCACCACGCCAGGACGTGTCTCCGACGATTTATTTGAACGCATGCAATGGGTCGACGTTCCCGCTTTCAATGCGGCCACGGCGGCTGGGCATTTCGATAAGGCGCGCTTTGAAGAGCTGAAAAACCGCTCACCCAATAGCTATCCTTTCGAGCACATAAGCGACGTCACCACCTGGACCAACAACAGTGGCCCCGGCTACGACGCCACCCTGCAAGCCGGCGGCACGGTCAACCTCAACGTCGCCCGCACCCTGCAAAACGGCACGCTGCACAACAACACCCTGGCCCAGTTGACCGGCACCCTCGGCGACGACCAGACCGGCATCCCCGTCGGTGGCATCAACATCAACCTGAGCAAACACGCCAACGACCCGAGCGCCAAGGCCGCCGGCAGCATCCTGCCCGTAGCAGGCGCGGCCCCCGGCGGCGGCTTCGTGCCCGTGGACTACACCGGCACCGCCTTCGCCCCGGTCGACCCAACCACCTCGCCTAACTTCCAACTGCCCAAGGGCGAGTACGGCCTGTTCGTTAAAAATCCTGACCCGACCAGCCATTACCTGATCGAGACCAACCCCGAGTTCGCCTCCCTCACGGGCTTCTTCAGCTCCGACTACATGCTCGGCAAACTCGGCTTCAGCTCCGACAACGCCTGGCGCCGCCTCGGCGATGGCCAATACGAAACCCGCCTGATCCGCGACGCCGTGCTCGCCCAAACCGGCCAACGCTTCCTCGCCGGCGGCCTGTACAGCGACGCCGACCAGTTCCGCTACCTGATGGACAACGCCCTGGCCAGCAAAGACGCGCTGCGCCTGAGCCTGGGTGTCACCCTCACCCGCCAGCAAGTCGGCGCCCTGACCCACGACATCGTGTGGATGGAAAACCGCGTGGTCGACGGCCAGACCGTCCTCGTGCCCGTGCTCTACCTGGCCCAGGCCGAGTCGCGCAACGTACGCGGCAACAGCCTGATCCAAGGCCGCGACCTCAACCTGTTCACCGGCGGCGACCTGATCAACGTCGGCACCCTGCGCGCCAGCAACAACCTCTCCGCCGTCAGCAGCGGCAGCCTCTACACCGGCGGCCTGGTCGAGGCCGGCAACAACCTGAGCCTGCTGGCCCAGGACAGCATCCGCAACGCCATGGCCGGCGAGATTCGCGGCAAACAAGTCAGCCTCACGGCGCTCAAAGGCGACATCACCAACGAAACCACCGCCATCCAGGTGCGTGACGGCGCCGGCATGCGCACCCTCACCGACGGCAGCGGCGGCACCATCGTCGCCCGCGAAAACCTGGCCATCGACGCCGGCCGCGACCTCATCAACCGAGGCGCCCTCACCGCCGGCAACGACGCCAACCTCACCGCCAGCCGCGACCTCAACCTCATCGCCGCCAGCGACACCCGCGTCAAACACGAGATCCGCGACGGCGGCGAGAAATCCAGCATCACCACCGACGTCAAAAACCTCGCCGCCAGCGTCACGGCGGGCGGCAGCATCAACATGCAAGCCGGGCAAGACGTCAACATCATCGGCAGCACCGCCACCGCCGGCAAAGACCTCACCATCGCCGCCGGCCGTGACCTCAACATCGCCTCCGTCAGCGACATGCACAACGTCGATGGCAAGGAAAAGCACGGCAAGAAACGCATCAAGACCGCAGACGAGCAGACCACCCAAGTGGCGAGCGTGCTGACGGCGGGCGGGGATTTTGTCAGCCAGGCCGGGCGTGACACCACGATCGTGGCGAGCAGGATCAGCGCGGGGAATGAGGCTTATCTGTATAGCGGGGATAAGTTGAGTTTGTTGGCGGCGCAGAACAGCACCTACAGCCTTTACGACATGAAGGAGAAGGGTGGCTGGGGCGCGAAGAAGACCAAGCGCGATGAGGTGACCCGCGTTACGAATGTGGGGACTGAGATCAAGACTGGTGGTGATCTGTCGCTGGTCAGTGGCGGTGATCAGTTGTATCAGCGGGCCAAGCTTGAGAGTGGTAACGACATGGCCATCACCAGTGGCGGTGCGGTGACGTTCGAGGCAGTCAAAGACCTGCACCAGGAGAGTCACGAGAAAAGCAAGGGTGACTTGGCTTGGACCAGCGCCAAGGGCAAGGGTAATACCGACGAGACGTTGCGTCAGAGTGAGTTGGTGGCGCAGGGCGAGCTGGCAATCAAGGCCGTGGACGGCTTGAAGATTGATATAAGGCAGGTTAACCAGAACACGGTAAGCCAGACCATCGACGCGATGGTCCAGGCGGACCCAAGCCTCGCCTGGATCAAGCAAATGGAGCAGCGTGGCGATGTTGACTGGCGCGAGGTCAAAGAGCTGCACGACAGCTTCAAATACAGTAATTCTGGCCTGGGCGCCGGCGCGCAAATTGTCATAGCGATTATTGTTACCTACTTCACGATGGGGGCTGCCAGCGGCGCAATCGCCGCCGCTGGGACGGGTACCTCGATGGCTGGGGCGACGGCTGCTGCCACAGCCACATCTGCCGCAGGCTGGGCCAACGCTGCGGGCAGCGTTGTGCTTGCCGGCATGGCCAGTAATGGTGCGATCAGTACGATCAATAACCGTGGCAATTTGGGCGCAGTGTTTAAGGACGTAACTTCCAGCGACGCGATGCGAGGCTATGTTGTATCGGGCGTTACTGCGGGGTTAACCGCAGGGTTCTACGACGACTGGACCAGCACTCAGACAGGCACTACTACTGCGCTGCCTAACTCGGGTGTGGTGACATCTGCTAGCCCATTGAGTACCTGGCAAGGTGTTGGTCAATTCACTGCGAATCAGGTTCTGCAAAACGGCACGTCGGCCATCCTGACTAAAGCGCTGGGAGGAGAGGCCAGTCTAGGGGATGCATTGCAAAGCAGCCTCGCCAATGCATTTGCTGCTTATGGCTTCAACATGATTGGTGACGTCTCCAAGAATCGGTTCGCCGACGGCGGTATCACCAAGATTGGGCTGCATGCGTTGATGGGCGGGCTGGCAGCTGAAGCCGCTGGCGGCGATTTCCGTACTGGTGCGTTGGCAGCAGGTGTGAACGAGGCATTGGTGGATAGCCTCGCTAAACAATACGCCAGCATGCCGGAGGATAAGAGAAAAGGTTTGCTGGTGATGAGCTCGCAGTTGATTGGTGTGCTTGCGGCGTCGGTGGACAGTGATGCTGACGGTGAGAGCTTGCAGACAGGGGCTTGGGTTGCGAGCAACGCGACACAGTACAATTTCCTGAACCATTCGGATGTAATTGAGTTAGAGGCGGCAGAAAAAGATTGCCACCCAAATGGAACCTGTGACCAAGTCAAAAAAGAGTTCGATGCTCGTAGTGCTGCGAACCTGGCCCGATTGGATAATTGCGAAGCGACGCACAACTGCGCGCAAATTCGCGCCGAGCTTGATGAGGGTTCTAAAGCGATCGTTGCATCGGTAGAAAGAACTGAGACACTTAACCCTGGCGGATCAAGTAATGACTTGGTGGCTAGCTATCGAACTGTCAATGAACAGGAATGGACTAAGGCAGGCCAGCTGCACCTTAATCAAATCGCTAATTTATGGGTAAATGGTGATCCTACATGGATGAAGGAAGGTTCCCTTTACCTCGATCAAACAGGATTCCACCCGTTCGGAATCAACGTAGTTCCTGGCATGCTTCCCGGCGGTGGTGCTGGAAGCGTAGGGGCGGCAGGTGTTAAACCAACAATTAATCCAGGCCATGAGGCCATGGCCGAAACTGGAAAACCGAGATGGGATACTCCTCAGTCGCGTGTAGATGGAGAGTTTGGGCCGACTAACGGTAATCACGCTGATACGCCGAAGGTTAAGGTTGAAGACTCAAACTATCCAAGTCCGATAGTGAATCCGGCAACAAATAAGATAGTTACAGAACATATAGTGGCTCCGTCAGGCAAGGCGCCTAAAACGGCAAATCCGAATTCGATTTATGAAATTTCCCGTGCAGACGGTAGCAAAAGTGTGACTTACTATGATGACTTGGGGCGGACGTTTTCTAGAGAAGATTATGGTCAGCAACGGAGTCATGGCAGCTTAGGTTACGCTACGGACGGTCGGGCGGTGCCTCATGAGCACAAAATAGAATATAACGATCGGGGTTTCGTCGATAAGCAGTATTATCGAGAAGTAAGTGCCGACGGAAAAGTTGTCGGGCCTTGGATTTTAGATAAATAGGTATCAGCATGTCGAATGATGTATGTGGATATGTTTTTCCGCCACCCAGCCCGGACGCTTGGGTAGCGTTGGATAAATATATTTCCGAAAGCGATTTGGGGATATTCAAAATTAGCAGCGCGGAGCTATTTAATTATCCGCCACAGTTATTGCCAAGCGAAGAAACCTTTGTGTTTCTGATTGGGGATAGACCCGGGCATCCCAATGCTACATATTTGACTGATTATAATCAGTATGATCCGCTGTATTCGGATATTGGGTTTCCTGGTGATCCGGTAGAAAGAGTTAAAATTTTATTGACGGCGATTTTTGAGATTGTTGCAATTTGTGAATGTAAAAAACTTGTATTTTCAATTTCAGACAGTAGCCAAATAGAAGCAATTAAACAAGTTAATGTTTCTTGTGTTGTTGATGTCGTTTTGTCAGATTTCGAACGTGCGCAGGCCCCACCGGACACTTTATACGAAGTTTCTATAGGATAAGTTAAATGGGCAGAGAAAATTCAGGTGGGTGACGTAATGATGTTCTTTGTCGGTAGAAACGTAATGGCGACGAAAACGGGGTTATGACCATTGGGGAAAGAGGGCGAATTTATTTAATTTTAGCTGCAAAGTACATTAAATAAACATATCCCCTTCATAGGGGAATAGTGGTCTCCCCTTTTTCTGTTTATAAAGCTGTTTTAGACAGTTCGCAAAGAACTAGAGCAGAGGTTAATAAGCGTCTTGGAGTTGACTGAATGGATGAGTCGTTGCCAATTATAACTAAAAGAGTTAACTCTGATGGGAGAGTCGAGCGTCATTTAGGCTTTTCTTCTGATTGGGATGGTTTTGACTCGATTGTAAAATATTTAAAAAAACATTGGCAGGCGAGCCCAGTTCAAACCGCTGATAATATTTATTCTCGGCGTTGGGTGTTGATATGTAATGGGGTTATGTTAACTGTTTATCACGACAGTCAGATAGGGAATTATTTGATTGTGGAAAATGGTGAAGATAAGGATAACTTACTCGGTCAGATCGAGGCGGATTTGATTGGGCGGTTCCGTTGATTGCTAGTCAGTAATGTTTATACTTTTCTCTCCCGATAAGAAAAGTGGGCAGATTTATTTGAATTAGGCTTGAAAAGCCTATTAGATAAATCTGTCCCGGATGGCACTTACTTAACAGCTAACCGGCTGATCTGATTACAAAAAATGAAAAAAGGCCGCCCTTGGTCTACGGTGATAGTTGCGAACACACACCACTAGAACAAGGACAGCCCGCTTGAATCGTAGACGTCAAATCGTCAGGCATCAACAGCAGAGCATTCAGCAGCACGCCAAAAACAGCAATGCCCATGCGTTCTTTAAGCTGCTCGCCGATCCGGCGCTGCTACAGCGTGCCGAGTCAGTGGTCGGGTGATAGGTAGGGACGGGAAGCCTGTTAGTGGATCGATTAAGGAACATGCGGAACAAGTCCATATACCTCTGAGCGAATATAAAAAATGGAAAAGCTAGAACTCTCCGAACTAAAATTTCCCAGTATGAGAGAGGAGCTCATTTCATACTTGAGTGGATTGTCAGACCTTGAGTATCAGTACCAGGCTTGGGTAGAACGGTCATCGCCGGGTTTAGATTATGACGAGTTAAATTACACAATACATTTTTTATACGATGATACGGGGTTAGCTGAAAACGCTTCCAATTGGATAGGTTTGGTCCTGAGGGATGAAGTAGAAGCAAGGTCCGTTGAAAATGTAGTAAGTGCACTTGATTTGGTTTTTGATAAGTACGGTACTGAACTTTCTGACAAAGAATATTTGGAGAAAAAAGAGTGGCTTTGGGTGGTTAATGCTTCTAAGGATGCTCTAAGTATTCTGCTTTCAAAATAGAAGAGAGTCGAGGCAGGTGAATAGGAGAAAGGCCCTGTGTGGATGCTGCTAGTTTTATTGGTTTCTCCCTCAGCGTCTACCTAGTGCATGAAGCGAGGTACAAGGCATCGGGTGATCACATTCAATCGGGACCACATTGTGAAAAGGGGACGAAATATTAATATCCCGTGGGAAATATGGGGAAGCGGCAGAGCATATTTCAGATGCGCAAAATGCCGGTCATCCTGATGTATTAACAATTGATAGGCCTGGTGCTCCCGGGAACAGAAAGGACTCTATTGGTGGTCTTCCTAAGGTCCCTGGAAAACAGTTAGATGAGTATCCACCGGCAATGTTTAAAGAGGGTGGGACTGGAGCGGGTGTTAGATCCATAAGCTCGAAAGATAATATGGAGGCTGGCGCACGTATAGGTA